>CAYZQZ010000154.1:0-8718 GCA_964480235.1 uncultured Reyranella sp.
CGCACCTTGCGTCTGATCGCCTCCGAATTGGGGATTTACGGTACCCCCGACGGAGCCTCGATCCGGCAGCTTGCCGACCGGCCGCCGGGCTACGGCGAGGGCCTGCTCGACATGTTCGATGTCGGGGCCGTCTAGCGGTCGGTCCCTGCGACACGTCGGCGATACAACCGCGTAACTCACGATACTGAATAACTTTCTACCGAAGGTATATTGCCGAGCGAATGGCAATGACCTCGACAGCTCCCGGCGGCATCGACCCGGCGCGCGTGCGCCGGGAGATCGTCGTCCGCCTCGTCACGACGTCGACCCTGCCGCGACTGCTGACCATGCCGGCGCTGGTCGGAGCCTCGTATGCGCTGTGGGGCGACGTGGCACCGTCCTGGGTGTTCGCGCTGCAGGCGGGACTGTTCGCCGCCGCGCTTGCCGTCCACAAGGCCCTCAAGGAACTCTACCTGCGGCAGCCCACCTTCTTCGGCCTGCGCGGATGGTACGTCGCTGCCGTGGTCGTGCTGTCGGCGACCACGCTCGTGAACGGCGTCACCGCGAGCTACTACGTGACGCTGCCGGGCGATCAGGCGCGCGCCATTGCCGTGTTTGCGCTTTGCCTGATGACCGGCCTGCTGCCGTCCCGCCAGCTCGACGGCCTGACGTTCGGCCTGTCGAGCGCCGGGATCATGCTGCCGGCGACCTTGGCGATTCTCGCCATGGACGAGACCACCCGGCCGAACCTGGCAATCCTGGTGATTGCGGCCAGCTTCTTCGTGGTCGTGCACATGACGGCGCATTTCGAGCGCGCCCGCGAGCGCCGCCGCATCGCCGACGACATGGCGCGCGACGATGCGCGGCGTTCGCTCGACGCGGCCGAAGCGAGCCTGCGCACCATCCTCGACAATCTGAGCGACGGCGTGTTCCGTCTCGGCGCCGACCGCAAGGTGATCTACTTCAACCGCCCGATGTTCCAGCTGCACGGCATCTCCGAGGCCGATGCCGCGAACGTCACCACGTTCGACGAGGCACTGCGCCTGCTGGTCGAGAGGGGCCGCGTGTCGCTCGACGCCAGCGATCGCTCGCTCGACGATTTCGTGGATCGCAATACGCGCATCCTGGGGGGGCGAGCGAGCAACGAGGTGCGCTACGTACCGCGTGGCGACAAGGTGCTGGAGCTCCGCTACATCCACCTGCCCGACGGCGGCGTGCTCGGCGTCCATCGCGACGTCACCGAGCTGAAGCGCCATGAGGAGGCGGCCGAAGAGGCGCGGCGTACCGCCGAGCAGGCGCTGGCCGACGTGGCCGAGCTGCGCCGGCGCATGGCGACCGTGCTCGACAGCATGTCCGACGGTGCCGCCCTGTTCGATGCCGACCGCCGCATCGCCTATCTCAATCCCGCCGCGACGCGCCTGTTTGGCGACGGGCCGGGTGCCATGCGGGTGGGCCGCGCCGCCGAGGAGATCATCGCCGAGCAGATTGCCGCCGCCGACCACATCGTGAGCGACGGGCACCCGCTTTCCTTCGAACAACGCCTGGAAATGATGTTCGGCGCCGACGGCAGCCGCTACGACCGCCGCCTGCCCAACGGCCGCCACGTCGAGTTCAGCTTCCAGCCGCTCCGGGGCGGCGGCACGCTGGCGCTGTATCGCGACATCACGGAACTCAAGCAGCAGCAGGTCGAGGCCGAGCGCGCCTGGGAGGAGGCCGAGGCCGCCAACCAGGCCAAGTCGACGTTCCTCGCCACCATGAGCCACGAGATCAGAACGCCGATGAACGGCGTGCTGGGGATGCTCGACGTGCTCGAGGCGGGCGGCGTGCGGGAGGATCAGCGTCGTTCCACGGAGACCATGCGCGAATCCGGCCGGGCGCTGCTGCGCATCATCGACGACGTGCTCGACTTCTCTCGCATCGAGGCGGGCGGGCTCGAGCTGGAGGAGGCGCCGTTCTCGCTCACCGAACTGGTCGACGGCACCGTCGATGCGCTACGGCCCCAGGCGGAGCAACGCGGCCTCACCCTGATCCCCTCGGTGGCCCGCGGCTCGGTCGACCGGATCGTCGGCGACGCGACGCGCGTGCGCCAGATCCTCTACAACCTCGTCTCGAATGCCCTGAAGTTCACCGAGCGCGGCGGCGCCATCGTCAGCGCGCGCAGCGAACCGGCCTCGGACACGACCTCCGATGCGCGCGTACTGGTCACGCTCACCGTCAACGACACCGGCATCGGGCTGAGCGCCGAGCAGCAGGCGCGGCTGTTCCAGCCCTTCTCCCAGGCCGACAGCTCGACGACGCGGCGCTACGGCGGGTCGGGCCTCGGCCTGTCGATCGTCTCGCGGCTGGCGCAGCGCATGGGCGGCACAGTCACGGTGCGCAGCAATCTGGGCGAAGGCGCCACTTTCACCGTCACGCTGCTGCTGCGCGCGGCGATGCCGGCGGCGCCCGCCGAAACCGCGCCTGTCCCGCTGTCGCCTGCCGGCCCGCCCGGCGCCTTGATCGAGCCGAGCGAAGAACTGCGGCCCCTGAAAGGCCGGCGCGTACTGGTGGTCGACGATCATCCTGTCAATCGCGAGGTTCTGGTGCGGCAGCTTGCCGTGCTCGGCATCGAGTCCGACGCGGTCGAGGACGGCCTGCGGGCGGTGCGCGCATGGGAGATGGGCACCTACGCCGTCGTGCTGGCCGACATTCACATGCCGGTGATGGACGGTCTCGAGATGACCACCGAGATCCGCCGGCTGGAAGAGATGGCGCGCAAGCCGCGCACGACGATCGTGGCCGTCACCGCCAACGCCATGAAGGGCGAGGACGAGCGCTGCCGTGCCGCCGGCATGGACGACTACATCGCCAAGCCGGTGAGCCTGCGGGTGCTGCGGCAGGCGCTGGAACGCGCCGCACGCGACACCAACGAGGCGGAGACCGGCGCGGCATCCTGAGTTTCCTCTCGGTGCGACCGGGGAAGAATGCTGATGGAACTTCGGCCGGCCCTCGCTACTCTCCCGCCATGTCAACGCCCGCCCGATATTACGACGGCGTCACCGCCGAGGTGATCGAGGCCGGCGCCAAGCCGGGCATCGGCGAACTGCTGATCTTTCGCCCCGGAGATTTCTCGATCGTGGCGCGCTGGCCGATCGGCGAGGTGATCGTGATCGGCGACAGCGAACACGAGGCGGCGCCGTTCCTCGGCCTGCGCGACAGCGATGCCCGCCTGGTCGTGCCCGATCCGGAGATGCGCCGGCAGTTGAGCGCCGCGGCGCCGCAGCTCAAGGCGTTGGCGGCGGTCCGTCCGGCGGCGGGACGACGATTGGCGCAGTTCGGCGGCGGCCTCGTCGTGCTGCTCGCCCTGTTCTGGGGCGGCATCGAGTTCGGCAGCGAATACGCGGCCCCGCTGGTGCCGTACCGACTGCAGGCCAAGCTCGGCACGGAAGTGCGCGATTCGCTGGTCGCGGGCCACGTGATGTGCACCGGCGAGGAGGGGCTGGCCGCGATCAACGGCCTCGCCAACCGCCTGGCACGCGCCGCCGGCCACAAGCGGCCGGTCACGGTCGAGATCGTCAAGGGCGGACCGGTCAATGCCTTCACCCTGCCGGGCGACCGCATGATCTTCTATTCCGACCTGATCGACGGCGCGAAGGACGGCAGCCAGGTCGCGGGCGTGCTGGCGCACGAGATGGGCCATGTCGTGCACGACCATCCGATCAAGGGACTGGTGCGGCAGTACGGCATCAACACCCTGCTCGGACTGCTGACCGGCGGCTATTCGGAGATCAGCACGCTTGCCTCGGGCGGCAGCCTGCTGCTGGCGTTGCGCAACGGCCGCAACTTCGAGCGCGACGCCGACGCCACCGGCGTGGCGCTGCTGGAAAAGCTCAACCTGCGCGCCGATGGCATTTCGACGTTCTTCGCCGACATGATGGGCAAGGAATCGGCCGACATGGCGACCGCGGCCGGCATCTGGTCGAGTCACCCGCCGACCAGGGAGCGCATCGATGCGACCAAACGGCCGGCGACGGGACGGCCGCCGTTCGCCGACGCCGAGTGGCGCGCGCTGCGCCAGGTCTGCGCCGGCAACGCGGGGGAAGGCTCGACGCGGTCACGCCGTGCGCCGTCGCCGCCCAGCGATCCGTCGCGCGAGCCGTCGCGGAAACAGTAGAGTGATGAGGAGCAGGGGGAGGCAATGCCGATTCGCTGGACGATCGAGCCCAGGCTGAAGCTGGTGTCGGTCAAGACCGAGGGCGAGGTGACGCTGAAGGACGTCGAGACCTATCTCGACGATCTGGTGGTCAACGATGCCATGGCGTTCGCCAAGCTGTTCGACGCCAGCGATCTCATTCCGGCGACCGGCGACCATGAGCTGCTGATGCTGGGTGCCCGCATTCGCGCCTACGCCCAGACCATGAACAGCGGTCCGATCGCCTTCGTTGTGCGCACGACCGAGGCGCGCCAGATCATCGACCGCTACATCAACCTCGCGCAGGCCAACCGGCCGGCCGGGGTGTTCTTCACCGTCGAAGACGCGAAGGAGTGGCTGGCGAAGCAGCCGCGTTAGGGGCGCGCGCCCGGCCTAGTTTCCGCTCGCCTTGGGTGAGTTGTAGTTCACGATCGGCGGCGCCGGGGTCGGCGGCGTCACGATCGGCGGCGGCGTCACGATGACGACCGGCGGTGGCGGGCTGGTCGAGGTCGTCGTGATCGGCGGCAACGTGCTGGGCGGCGGCGGCGTGACCGTGGGCGCCGGGCTGGTGGTCGTGGTCACGATCGGCAGCAACACCAGCGGCGCGCTCGGCGCGGCGAGCAGACTGGCGGGCGACAGTGAAGCGAGCTGCAGCGCCGGCGGGGGCGCTGCGTCATTGGCGAGATTGATCACCGGGCCTGCGACGGCGGCGATGCCGCCGGCGATCAGCGGCGGCGCGCCCTGCAGCGGACCGGCCCCGATCATCGCGCCGGCGCCGGCGAGCGGACCCGCGCCGAGCAGCGGGCCTGCGCCCAGGAGAGGACCGGCACCGGCCAGGGGACCTGCACCCTGCAGCGGTCCGGAGCCGAGCAACGGAGTGGCTCCCAGGATCGGGCTGGCACCCACGAGCGGGCCTGCACCCTGCAGCGGTCCGGCCTGAAGCGGCTGGACGGAGTCCTGCTGCTGGTCCGGGGTACGGCTCTGCTGCGGCGCCTGCGCGAAGGCGGCACCCGACACCGCGATCGCGGCGGTGAACAGCAGGGAAGAAGAAGCGAGGCGCAGGGTCATGGAAGTCCCGTCGGTGATCTATCTTTAGAAATAGGCGCGCGCCCCGCGGTCGTCCACTGCGGCACGTCGGCAATTCACCGGGAACAATTTGCAGTTGTGGCGGTTCAGCGGGGCGCGCGCGCCTTGTAGGCGAGCCAGGCGAGGATCGCGTCGAGGTCGGTGTCGGACAGCATGTCCGGCGTGAAGGCCGGCATCCGGCGGTCGGGCCGGGTTCGCACCGAATCGGGATCGCGCAGCAGGCGGCGCAGCGCGTCGGGCCGGAAATAGTCGACCGGATTCATCGGCTGGCCGAGATCGGGCCCCTGGTTGCCCTCGCCGGCGCCGCTGAACCGGTGACAGGCGAGGCACACGGCGACGAAGCGGTCGAGCCCCAGGCGGACCGGATCGTCGGCAGGCACCTCGGGCGCCACGGCGAGCTGCGGCCAGCGTTTGGCGGGCGAGTCGGCGCGCGACAGCGCGGCCAGGCGGTAGACCCAGAACTCGCTGCTCACGGTGGCGGCGCGGCGGCCGGTCCACACCAGGTAGAACGGCCCGGCCGAGTAACTTTCGGTTCCCTTGCGCAGCAGAGGCCACGGCCGCGCCGGATCCTCGACGGCGACGAAGGCCTCGCCGTCGAGCAGCAGGCCCGCGGGAATGGCGACCGAGAAATTGTCGATCGCGCGCGCCTGCACGTAATCGTCGGGACCGATGCCGGTGTCCTTCAGCAGGTCGGACGCCGCCACGGCGCGATAGGTCATGTCGCGCTTGAACACCGGATCGTTGGGCACCGCGAGGGCGCGGACCTGCGCATGGCCCAGCAGCTGCGACGGCGTCAGCTGCCGGCTGCTGTCGCGGCCGGCCAGGGTGAGGGTGCCGGCGAGAGCGGGGGGCGCGGTCTGCGCCTGGGCCGCGGCGAGCGGCCATGTGAGCAGCAGCGGGGCAAGCAGCAGCCGGGTGAACAGCAGCAAAGCAGGCAGCAGCAGGGCGGGCAGTTTGTCGGGCCGGCGCATCGGGTCGGCTACGGCTTGCTGGCGGCGATGGCGCTCAGGCCGCGCACGACCCGCTGCAGGATGGACGCGTTGCCGCCGGCCGGCAGGGTCGAGAGGGTGCCGGTGGCGTCGCGGCGCAGGCTGACCAGCGCGTCGCCCCGGTCGTTGATGCGCCAGCCCAGCATCTCGTCGGGCACGACGCGCGCCACCAGCATGATCTCGGCGCCGTCGACGGTGAGCAGCGAGAAGGCATAGGTCGCGCCGCCGTCTTCCCGGAATTCGTAGGAGAAGTTGCGGGTCGGCTGCACGCCCAGGCTCTCCGGCCCGATGCCGAAGGGCACCAGCCATTGCGCCTCGAGCCGGGAGACGTTGCCGTCGCGCCGCACCCAGTCGGCGACGCGCGTGACGTCGGCCGCGATCGATGGTGCCTGCTGCGCCCCGGCATCGGCGGCCGGCAGCAGGGTAAGGACAAGTCCTGCGATAAGCAGAAGAGGCCGAGGCATTTTGAAGAATAGCATGACGAAGCTGCAAACAGATCTTCGTGTCGATGCCGGAGTTGCGCAGAGCAGCGCTTGTGAAGCGATGTGGCGAGCGGTACGAGGCTTCTAGATCAAAACGCCGCCGCCGTGCACTCGACGTTGAAGGTCTGCTGCACGCTGCCGGCCTGGTCGAACATCAGCAGTCGCGTGCCGTTGCGGTCGCCCTTGGTGAAGCCGATGGCGATCTTGTTGGTCGGCTCGATGCGCGAGACCAGCACGGTGCCGGTGCCGAGGTCGCTGATGCGGGGCTGCACCAGCGGGCCGTTGTCGTAGGACACCCGGGCGACGTCGTTTTCCTTGGTGAGCACGATGTTGGTGCCGCGGCCGATGCACTGGACCTGGCTCACCAGCATGGCCGGCGCCTTGCGCGGCGAGCCTGAATTGGGCGGCGGCTTCCTGGCTTCCAGCTCGCTGAGCTGCTCTTCCATCCGCTTCTTGGCGGCCTCGACCCGTTCGACCTGCGCCTGCACGATGCGGTCGACCTCGCGGGTCAGCACGCCGCCTTCCGCCGGCGGCTCGGCCGGCGCAGGTGTACCGCTCGCCAGGCCGCCACTGCCCGGCACGCGCGTCGGGCGCGCGCGCGGCTCAGGGTCGACCTTGACGATGAGGATCGGCTGCGGCTTGGGCTTGAAGAAGAGCTGCCAGGTCACGATGCCGCCCGTCACCAGCACCACCAGTGCGATCGCTGCGACGTAGCGGCGGAGGCCGAGCATGCGCGGCGGCCGGCCGGGGGCCGCCGGTTGGGGGACGGGCACAGGCGGCTTGGGCGCCGGCCGGACCTGGAGCGGCTGGCGCATGGATTCGCGCGCGGCAGCGGCCTTGGCGGCTTCGCGGGAGAGATCGTAGTCGTAGTGCGCCCGCCGCTGCGGATCGCGCAGCACGTCGTAGGCCTCCTGCACGCGCAGGAATGCCTCCTTCGCTGCCGGCCCGCCGCCATCCACCAGATCGGGGTGAAGCTGCTTGGCGAGCGCGCGATAGGCCACCCGAATCGCCTCGGCGTCGGCGGCGCGCGGGACGCCCAGCTCCTCGTAGTGATTCTTGCGGTAGGCGTGCATCGGTCTCCGGGCGCCTAGCTGGCCGTCATCCTGCTGCCGCCCACCTTATAATCCTTGAGTATCTCCGGGCGGAAGGCCAACCCGTGGCCCGGCCGTTCCGGCGGCGACATGGTGCCGTTGGCGCCGGGCAGGACCGGCTCGATCCAGAGGTCGTCGTTCCAGGTCATGTATTCGAGGTAGTTGGCGTTGGGGATCGAGGCCAACAGGTGGACCATCGTCTCGTGGAAGAGATGCGGGGCGATGCGGATGCCCCATGGTTCGGCCGCCGCTGCGATCTTGCGCAGTTCGGTGTAGCCGCCGCGCATCGGGTCGGGCTGCAGGATCGGCACGGGATGGGGCGCCTCGAAGAAGGGCCGGAGGTCGTTCCTGCCGTAGTGGCTCTCGCCGCCCACGATGCGCGTCTTGAGCGCGGCGGCGATGCGGCGGTAGCCGGTGAAATCCTCGGCGACCACCGGCTCCTCCAGCCAGTAGGGATCGAACTCGTCGATGCGATGGCCGGCCTGGATCGCGGTGTCGGCGTCCCAGCCCATGTTGACGTCGATCATGATTTCCACGCTGCCGCCCAGCGCCTCGCGCATCGCCTTGACGTTCTGGACGTCCTCGCGCCACGGCCGGATGTGCGCGACCTGCATCTTGATCGCCTTGAGGCCGCGGGCGGTGAACTCCTTGGCGCGGGCAATCATGCCGTCGCGGCCGAGACCGCGGAACACGCCCGAGCCGTAGGCCGGGATCTCGGTGCGCGCGGCGCCCCACAAGCGGAAGAGCGGCAGGCCGGCCCGCTTGCCCAGTATGTCCCACAGCGCCATGTCGACGGCGCTCTGGGCGAACACGGTGACGCCCATGCGGCCCAGCCAGAAGTTGTTCCTGTAGAGCGTCTGCCAGATGCCCTCGATCTCCGTCGCATCGCGGCCGATCACGCGCGGCGCCACCAGCTCGGC
>CAYZQZ010000155.1:0-8690 GCA_964480235.1 uncultured Reyranella sp.
CGTGCCGCAGCCCGGCCGCAAGATCGCCAAGGGCGAATCGGTGGCAGTGGTCGAGTCGGTGAAGGCGGCATCCGACATCTACGCGCCCGTCTCGGGCGAGGTGATCGAGGCCAATGCCGAACTCGCCAACACGCCGGGCGACGTCAACGCCGAGCCGATGGGCAAGGGCTGGTTCTTCAAGATGAAGCTCTCGGACAAGTCCGAACTCGACGGGTTGATGGACGAGAAGGGCTACGACGCCTTCGTGAAGAGTCTCGGCTGAGGAGATCTGGCCCGATGCGATACCTCCCGCTCACCGACGTCGACCGCCGCGAGATGCTGGCGAAGATCGGCGTGCGTTCGGTCGACGAGTTGTTCAGGGACGTGCCTCAGTCGGCACGGCTGGGCGCGAAGGTCGCCGGCCTCCCCGATCATCAGGGCGAGCTCGAGGTCGAGCGGACTTTCCAGACCCTGGCAGCGCGCAACGTCTCGCCGGCCTCGGCGCCGTTCTTCATCGGCGCCGGCGCCTATCGCCATCATGTGCCTGCGACCGTCGATTACCTGATCCAGCGCGGCGAGTTCCTGACGTCCTACACGCCCTACCAGCCCGAGATCACCCAAGGCACGCTGCAGTATCTGTTCGAGTTCCAGACCCAGGTCACGCTGCTGACCGGCATGGAGGTCGCCAACGCCTCGATGTACGACGGCTCGACAGGCGCCTCCGAGGCCGTGCTGATGGCCAACCGGGTGACGCGCCGACACAAGGCACTCCTGTCGGGCGGCCTTCACCCGCAATACCGCTCGATCATCGAAACCGCGGCCAAGTGGGAGGGCTTCAGCGCCATGACGTCGAAGCCCGACGCGTCGGGCCTCGAAGACCTGATCTCCGCAATCGACAAGGAAACGTCCTGCGTCGTGGTCCAGAATCCGAGCTTCTTCGGCCATGTCCGCGACTTCGCCAAGCTCGCCGAGGCCTGCCACGCGGCGGGCGCGCTGCTGATCGTCGTCGTGACGGAGGTCGTGTCGCTCGGCCTGCTGAAGCCGCCGGGCGAGATGGGCGCCGACATCGTGGTCTGCGAAGGCCAGTCGTTGGGCAACGGGCTGGGGTTCGGGGGACCCTATGTCGGCCTGTTCGCCACGCGCGAGAAGTACATGCGCCAGATGCCGGGCCGGCTGTGCGGCGAGACCGTCGACGCCGACGGCAAGCGCGGCTTCGTACTGACGCTTTCAACGCGCGAGCAGCACATCCGGCGCGAGAAGGCGACGTCGAACATCTGCACAAATGCCGGTCTGTGCGCCCTTGCCTTCACCATTCATCTCACCCTGCTCGGCGAGACGGGCTTCAGGCGCCTTGCCGAACTCAACCACGCCAAGGCAAGCGAGCTTGCCGACCGCGTGTCGGCGATCCCCGGCGTGAAGCTGTTGAACGACAGCTTCTTCAACGAATTCACCGTCGCTCTGCCGAAACCGGCGGCGCCGGTGGTCGAGGCGCTGGCGCAGAAGCGAATCCTCGGCGGGCTTCCGGTGTCGCGCCTGATCCCGGGCGATCCCTCGGTCGCAAACCTGCTGTTGCTGGCCGCCACCGAAACCGCGACCGAGGCGGGCATGGCGCCGCTGGTTGCCGCCCTGAAGGAGGTGCTGTGATGAACGCGCCCCAAGATCGTTCCCAGGGCCGCTCGGGCGGCATCGTCGCCGGGGGTGCTTCGGCGCCTGCGACCTTCACCGGCAATCGTGCGCTGCAGATCGAGGAGAAACTGATCTTCGAAATGGGCCAGCCCGGCCGCACCGGCGTCGACCTGCCGGAACCGCCCAAGGTCAAGGACCGGCTGAACGGCCTGCGCCGCACCGGCGAGGTCGGCCTGCCGGGCCTCAGCGAGCCGCAGGTGGTGCAGCACTACACCCGGCTCAGCCAGAAGAACTACGCCATCGACATGGGCGTCTATCCGCTGGGCTCGTGCACCATGAAGCACAATCCGCGGCTCAACGAGAAGGTGGCCCGTCTCCCCGGCATCGGCGACCTGCATCCGCTGCAGCCGGTCTCGACCGTGCAGGGGGCGCTCGACCTCATCGACCGGCTGGCGCACTGGCTGAAGACGCTCACCGGCATGCCGGCCGTGGCGATGTCGCCTGCCGCCGGCGCGCATGGCGAGATGTGCGGCATGATGACGATCGCGGCCGCTCTCGAGGCCAAGGGCGAGCGGGCCCAGCGCAAGGTGGTGCTGGCGCCGGAATCTGCGCACGGCACCAACCCGGCGACCGCCGCCGCGCTCGGCTTCACCGTCAAGCCGATCCCGGCCAACGAAAACGGCCGGGTCGACCTCGCGGCGCTGAAGGCTGCGCTCGGCCCCGACGTTGCGGCGATCATGCTGACCAACCCCAACACATGCGGCCTGTTCGAAAGCGAGATCGTCGAGATCTCCCGGGCCGTGCACGCGGCCGGCGCCTACTTCTACTGCGACGGCGCCAACTTCAACGCTATCGTCGGCCGGGTGCGGCCGGGCGATCTCGGTGTCGACTGCATGCACATCAACCTGCACAAGACCTTTTCGACGCCGCACGGCGGCGGTGGCCCGGGGGCGGGGCCGGTGGTGCTGTCGGCGGCGCTGGCGCCCTATGCGCCCTATCCGTGGATCGTGAAGAACGGCGAGAGTTGGAACGTCGCCGAGGACGGCGCCAGGGTCGACGGTGCGCCGATCGGACGCCTGAAGGCCTTTCACGGCCAGATGGGCATGTTCAGCCGGGCGCTCGCCTATATCATGAGTCATGGCGCCGACGGGCTGAAGCAGGCGGCTGAGGATGCCGTGCTGTCGGCGAACTACGTGATGGCCTCGCTGAAGGACGTCATGACCCCGGCCTTCGACGGTCCGTGCATGCACGAATGCCTGTTCGACGACGGCTTCCTCAAGGACACCGGCGTCAGCACCCTCGACTTCGCCAAGGCGATGATCGACGAGGGCTACCACCCGATGACCATGTACTTCCCGCTGGTGGTGCACGGGGCGCTGCTGATCGAGCCGACCGAAAGCCAGGCCAAGGAGGACCTCGACCAGTTCATCGCCGCCCTTCGTTCGCTTGCAGAGCGTGCGAAATCGGGCGACGCGGTCGAGGACTTCAAGGCCGCCCCGCGCTTCTCGCCGCGTCGCCGCCTCGACGAGACCTTGGCGGCCCGCAAGCCCGTGCTACGCTGGCGGCCGAGCAACGATTTCAAGCAGGCTGCGGAGTAGACCTTGGAAGCGCTGAGCGTTCTGGTCCCGGTATTCGCCGTGTTCATCCCGGCCTTGATCCTGCCGGGCCCTGACTTCGTCGGCGTGGTGCGCTCGTCGATGACGCGCGGCACAACGGCGGGCCTGCTGACCACATTGGGCGTCACGATCGGATTGGGCTTCTATGCCACGCTCAGCCTGCTCGGCCTGTCCGCGATCCTGGTCGAATACCAGTGGCTGACCTGGGCGGTGCGGGTGCTGGGCGGCCTCTATCTCGCCTGGCTCGGCATCAAGCTCCTGCGCGCCAAGCCGGTGCAGTCGGGCGAGGAGATCGCGCGCGGGCCCCTGTCCGGCGAGGTCCGCGGGAGCGCCCTGCTGTTCGGCTTCGTGGTGACGCTCACCAATCCCAAGGCGATCGTGCTGTTCGCCAGCGTGTTCGCCACGGCAGTCACCGCCTCGACGCCGCTCTGGTTGATGGTCCTGATGGTCGCCCTGGTGATGGCGAGTTCGCTCACCTGGTACACGATCGTGTCGCTGTTCATGTCGTCGGCGCCGGTCATGCGCCGCTTCCAGCACGCGCGGCACTGGATCGAGCGCATCGCCGGCGTTTCGTTCGTGCTGATCGGCGGCCGCATCATCGCCGATGCCCGTACGCCGGTTTCTCCCTGACACCTTCTCGCGGGTTCCACGGTGCGAGCCGTGGACCTCAGCGCGGTCGCGGTCGTCGTGGTAATGCTCTGCAGGCGACAACGCAGCAGGGAACATCACGATGCGTGTATTCACGTCTCTACCGCAGGAAGACCTGAAGAAGGTCGGGCCGCGGGCCCAGGAGATCGAAGCGGCGGGGTACACCGGCGTCAGCACGCAGGAAAACCGCCACGATCCGTTCCTATCGCTCGCCGTCGCGGGCTACGCCACCAATCGCATCGAACTGCACACCTCGGTCGCCATCGCCTTCGCGCGCTCGCCGATGGTCTGCGCCAATGTCGGGTGGGACATCGCAGCCTCGACCGGCGGCCGCTTCACCCTGGGGCTTGGCTCGCAGATCCGCGCCCATAACGAGAAGCGCTTCTCCGTGCCGTGGACGGCGCCGGCGCCGCGCATGCGCGAATACGTCCAGGCGGTGCGCGCGATCTGGGCGGCGTGGAAGGGCGACGGCAAGCTGCATTACGTCGGCAAGCACTACAATTTCACCCTGATGACGCCGAACTTCGTGCCCGAGCCGTACGATGCGCCGGCGCCGCGCATCGGCCTCGCTGCCGTCGGTCCCGCGATGCTCAAGGTCGCGGCCGAGGAATGCGACAGCGCCAAGCTCCATGTCTTCTGCACCCGCAAGTATCTCGAGCAGGCGATCCAGCCGATCCTCGAGGCCGGCCTCGCCAAGTCGGGCCGCAAGCGCGAGGACTTCGAGATCACCGGCGGCGGCTTCATGGTCACCGGCAAGGACGACGAGGCGGTGCAGAAGCTGTTTGACTGGGTGCGCTACCGCGTCGCCTTCTACGGCTCGACGCCCGCCTACTGGCCGGTCTTCGAGGTGCACGGGCTGGGCGACCTTGGACGCAAGCTCAACGCCATGACCAAGGCGGGCCAGTGGGACAAGATCGCGGGCGAAGTGTCGGACGACGTCGTCCATCTCTTCGCCGCGGTCGGCCGGCACGACCAGATCGAGAAGGCGATCGCGGCGCGCTTCGGCGGCCTAGTCGATTCGGTGAGTGCCAGCGCCAGCTCGTCCAAGCCTTCCGACCTGCCGTCCGATCTGATCCAGGACCTGCAGCGGATCCCGACGAAGTACAAGGCGAAGTAGTCCCTCTCCCGACGAGCGGGAGGAGAGGATTCCCCAAAAGAAAACCCCCGTCTTGCGACGGGGGCCCTAGGTAGCCCGCGATTAGTTTTGTGCGGGCGATCTCGATGTCGCGAAAATCAGTGCAGACGCTTCGGGATCTCGGCAATCGCCTCGGTGACCAGCACCTCGGTGCGGCCCGAACCGACCTGCTCGCGCAGCAGCGTACGCGTGGCGGTCAGGGCAATGTCGACGGCGGTGTCGCGGACCTGCTTGGCGGCGGCGGCCTCGGACTGCGCGATGCGGTCCAGTGCCTGCTGCTCGCGCAGCGCCACGGCGTTGGTCAGGCTCTGCGCGGCACGGGCCTGCATGCGGCCCACTTCCTCGCGGGCATGAGCCAGGATGGAGTCGGCCTCGGCCGTAGCCTGCGCCAGCGTCTTCTCGGCGTCGGCCTTGGCCTTGAGCGCCTCGGCGCGCAGCCGCTCGGCATCGGCCAGCGATTTCGCAATGGCGTTCGACCGCTTGTCGAGCATCTCGGTGATCTTGGTCCACAGGATCTTGCCCAGCAGGACGAAGAACAGGACGAACGAGACGGCAACCCAGGTCGCGGGATCCGAGAGGAACCCGTGATCCTTGCCCTCGACGGCGTTCTGGGCCGCCTTGTCGGCGGCCCAGGCGGCCCCGAACAGGAGGTTGGACATCAGCGTGCTCCCTTCGCCACAGCGGCGACCTTGGTGCCGAGGGCTCCGCGGTCAGCCGACTGGCCGGCAATCTTGGCATAGACGTCGGCGGCGATGTCGCCGGCCATCTGCTCGATGCCTTCCATGACCTGCGCCCGCTGTCCGGCGATGCGCTTTTCGGCCTCGTCGATCTGCGCGCTCAACTTGTGGCCGAGCTCGGCGAGACGTGCCGCGGCGGCGGCACTGTCGGCCTCCGCCCGGTCGCGCTGCAGGCGACGCGCTTCCTCGCGCGCGTCGGCCAGGCGCTTTTCGTATGCGGCGACCAGCGCGCGCGTGTCCTCGCTCGCCTTCTCGGCCGCGTCCAGGTCGCCCTGGATCTTGGCCTGGCGCTTCTCCAGTGTGTCGGAGATCGCCGGAATGGCGAGCTTGGACATCACCAGGTACAGCGCCACGAAGGTGATCACCAACCAGACGACCTGGGGGGCGAAGTCGTGGAAGTTGAGCTGCGGCATGCCACTGCTTTCGGCAGACGCCGCGCCGCTTATGCCGAGGACCGCAAGGCCCGCCAGCACGCTGTAGACCGGTTTACGCATGATCGACGTTTTCCAAGCCTTTAGGGGCTTAGAACACGAACAGGATCATGAAGGCGATGACCAGCGCGAACAGCGCCACGGCTTCCGTGAGCGCGAAGCCCAGGAGCACGTTGCCGAACACGCGGGGAGCGGCTTCCGGGTTGCGGAGCGCGCCCGAGACGAAGCTGCCGAAAATGTTGCCGATGCCGATGCCCACGCCGGCGAGGGCGATGGTGGCGAGGCCGGCGCCGATGAGCTTGGCTGCTGCGGGAGTCATTGATCTGTCCTTTCGTTAGTGATGCAGATGGATGGCGTCGTTGAGATAGAGGCAGGTCAGGATCGCGAAGACGTAGGCCTGCAGGAAAGCAATCAGCAGTTCGAGGCCGGTGAAGGCGACCAGGAAGGCGAGCGGTGCCCAGCCGGCCAGCACGCCCAGCATTACCACGAAGCCGCCGAACACCTTCAGCATGGTGTGGCCCGCCAGCATGTTGGCGAACAGACGGATCGAGAGGCTGAACGGCCGCACGAAGTAGGAAATGATCTCGATCGGCACCAGCAGGAGCAGCAGCGCGAACGGCACGCCCTGGGGCACGAAGAAGGAGAGGAAGTGGATGCCGTGCCGGACGAAGCCGATGACGGTGACGCCCAGGAACACCACGGCGGCCATCGCGAAAGTCACGATGATGTGGCTGGTCGGCGTGAAGGAGTAGGGGACCAGGCCGAGCAGGTTGCAGAGCAGGATGAAGACGAACAGCGTGAGCACGAACGGGAAGTACTTCTTGCCCGCGCTGCCGACGTTGTCGCGCACCATGCCGGCGATGAACTCGTAGCCCAGCTCGGCGACCGACTGGGCGCGACCCGGAACCAGCGCCCGCTGGCGCACACCGACGACGAATACCAGGAAACCGACGATGACGGCGATCGTCATCCAGAGGGCGGAATTGGTGTAGGACGCGTCGAGCGAGCCGATATGGAACGAGATCAACCGCTTGATCTCGAATTGCTCCATCGGGCTATGCATCTGATCCCCACTCCTTCGAACGCCCACACACTGCTCGAGGCCCCCAGCCTACGGCAGGCGATTGGTCTCATCGCCCTCGGCTTGCGCCGTGTAGACCCGTATCGCGCGCCAAGCGTTGTTCACGCCGGCGGCAAACCCCACGAGCAGGCCTACGACCAGGGAATACGGGTGAGAGCCCAACCAACGGTCGAGCCAATAGCCCAGGAACCCCCCGACCAAAAGGCCCGCGATCATATCCACCAAAACACGATAGGCAACGCCAGTCTGGCGGTGCGACATTCCGCTTCCCGCTGCCTTTTCCGTCGGCATTTTGGGCGCCGCATCGCGCGCGGCCTTGAGACGGGCCTGCAGATCGTCGACCCGCCGCATGTCGCCGGACGGGTCGCGTTCCTGGTCGGGTTTTCCCTTTTCCATCAAATGCTTAGCGTTTGAGAACGGAGAAGCTGGCGTCGCCGTCGCGCTTCACCTGCGGCACCAGATCGACCTCCCAGTCGAGATACTGGCGCATCGCCGCCTCGATATTCTCTTTGAAGTCATAGGGCCGGTACCACACGTCGGTCGGCGGATCGGCCATCCGCGTGTGGCCGTTCTCCACAGCGAGGCCGGCATCGCGCCACGCCTTCATGCCGCCGGCAAGCACCGTCACCGGCAGCTTGCCGGCGAGATCCTGGACCTCCGGTGCGGCGAGGGCGGCGATCTCGCCATCGGGCGAGACCAGCACAACGCGCTTGATGCCGCTCTGCTTGGCCAGCATCTCCGGCAGGGTCCTGGCCAGATTGGCGCGCACCGCGAACCAGGCCCCCGGGATGTGGCCGTCGCGATAGCGCAGGCTGGTGTCGAGATCGATCACGAGGCAGTCCGCGCCGATCTCCTTCGCCGAGATCGTGGCCGGCGCCGGCGCTTTGAAGCCTTTGGGGAAACGCGGCTCGGCCTCGGTCGTGAGTTCGTCCGCGGCGGGCTTGTGGTCGAGGATGTAGGTTTCCTTCCAGTTCATCTGCAACAACCAGTGCGCCGTCATCGTGGCGCGCACGCCGTCATTGTCGTGCAGGACGATGGTGGCGTTGCGCGCGCCGACATATTGATCGGTCGCCTGCACGAGCTGGCCGCCCGCGGCATGGCGGAATCCTTTCAGATGGCCCTTGGCGTATTCCGCCGGATCGCGGACGTCGAGCCTGTAGAGCGGTCCTCCCTTCGCCTCGAGCGCCTTCAGCCCCGCCAGGTCGATCCTGCGGATGTTCATGCGCCTGGCTATGTCGGCGGCGGCGGCCTGGGCGAACTTGGCCGCCTCGGGTCCCTGCGGGCCGAATGACTTTGTCTCTCCGCGTGCCACCTTGAGGCCCGCGAGATGCCAGCCCATGGTGCCGTTCTTCAGCGCCATCACCTTGTTCGGCAGGCCGGCATTGATCAGCGACTGCGCGCCGATGATCGAGCGCGTGCGGCCGGCGCAATTGACGA
>CAYZQZ010000156.1:0-8675 GCA_964480235.1 uncultured Reyranella sp.
CCTCGTCGAAGGCGCCGACATCGCCGGTCCACAGCCAGCCGTCGCGCAGCGACCTGGCTGTGGCCTCGGGATTGTTCCAGTAGCCCGCCATCACCGTGTCGCCCTTGACCACGATCTCGCCGACCTCGCCGGTCGGCACTTGCCTGCCCGCCTCGTCGACGACCCGCACCTCGACGCAGGTATCGGCGATGCCGGCCGAGGCGAGCCGCTGCTCCCAGCGCGGATGCCGGCGGTCGGCATGGATCTCGCGGGAGAGGTGCGTGATCGTCATCGGGCTCTCGCCCTGGCCATAAAGCTGGCGCAGGGCGCGGTCGCCCAGCAGGTCCATGGCGCGCTTGAGGTCGCTGACATACATCGGCGCGCCGCCGTAGGTGATCAGCCGCAGTGCGCCGGGTTCCAGCTCGCTCACGCTGCCATGCTCGATCAGGCGCTTCACCATGGTCGGCGCGAGGAAGATGCTGCAGTCGGGCCAGCGGTTCATCAGTCCGACCGTCTCGGGCACGTCGTAGTGGCCGCTCTCGGGAAAAACCTGCACCGACCCGCGCGCCAACATCGGGAAGTTCCACAAGCCCGAGCCGTGGCTGATCGGCGCGGCATGCACGATCGAGCCGCCGGCAGACGGCCGGTCGACGTCGGCGTAGTAGTTGAGGGTCATCGCCAGCAGATTGCGGTGGCTGAGCGTGGCGCCCTTGGGCCGGCCCGTCGTGCCTGACGTGTAGAAGAGCCAGGCCGGATCGGTCGGCTCGCAGTCGACCATCGGCTGAGGATCGCCCACCGCCATGAAGGTGAAGCTCCGGGTCGTCGTATCGACGATCTCCTTCAATTCCGGCGCCTCGCGGGCCGCTTCGGCGATGGTGGTCGCCAGATCGGGAGTGACGAAGCAGATTTTGGCGCCGGAGTTGGCGAGGATGAAGGCGAACTCCTTGGCGTGCAGCTTGGCGTTCATCGGCACCGCGCAGAGGCCGGCATGCCAGATCGCGTACATGACCTCGATCGACTCGGTGCAGTTGGTCATGGCGAACGCGACCCGGTCGCCGTGTGCCAGGCCGAAGCGCGTGCGGAGATGCATGCTCATCACCGACACCTTGCGCCACAGCTCACGGTAATCGCTCACCGGCGCCGACCCGCGGGCAAGAGCGGTGAAGGACCCGAATTCCTGCGCGGCGCCGAGCAGCAGATGAGCGAGGTTCATGGCTCCGATTTATCCCGACCGCCGCCCGGCCGCCAATCCTCCTCGAAGGCCCGCAGAGCGCGGGACCGCCAGTTGAAACGCAGCGCCAGCAACCGGATCGAGAAGGCGGCGAGGGCCGCGACCGCGCCGGCCCAGGCGCTGGGTGCGTCGAGCTTCAGGAGGATGCCGAACAGCAGGCAGCCCATGACTGAGGCGAGGCCCATCCAGACGCTGGGCTGCAGCAATTCCGGCCGCTGGTTCAGAAGGAGGTCGCGCAGCACGCCGCCGCCCACGGCATTGACGAACCCGATCAGCATGGCGCCGATCATCGGGATGCCGGCCTGGACCGCGAGATGCATGCCGACCACACCGTAGGCACCGATGCCCAGCGCATCGGCCAGTGCCAGGGTGCGCGGCAGCCAGCTCTGCCGGCGCAGCCAGCCGCCCAACACCAGGACGATCGCAGTCACGATGGTGACGGTGACGAGATAGTCCGGCGTCTGGATCAGTTTGGGGGCCGACCAGCCCGGCAGGAACAGGCCGTCGCGGATCAGACCGCCGCCGGTCGCCGAGACCATGGCAATGATGAAGATGCCGACGATGTCGCAGCCCTTGCGGGCCGCCAGCATGGCGCCGCTCATTCCCCAGAAGAAGGTGGCTCCAAGGTCGTACCACTGGAAGACCGAGTCGGAGACGGGGAACATTCGTCGATATTGCCGCCCGGCCGATGAGCCTGCAATGTGACGTCATGCAGGAATTCGATTTCGCCATCGTCGGCGCCGGAATCGCCGGGGTCTCCGCCGCCTACCATCTCGCGCCCAGGGCCCGCGTAGTCATCCTCGAACGCGAGCATGTCGCGGCCTACCACACGACCGGGCGTTCGGCGGCGCTTCATTCGGAGACCTACGGCAGCGCCGAGATCCGCGCCATCACCGTGGCCACCGGGCACTTCTATCGCAAGCCGCCCGAGGGCTTCACCGATCATCCCCTGCTCACGCCGCGCGGCGCCCTGATCGCCGGCCGCGCCGAGCAGACAGAGGCACTGCAGAAGGCTGCCGCCGAGTATGCCCGTCTGGTGCCGAGCGTCTGCTGGCGCACCCCGAAGGAGGTCCTGGCGCTGCACCCCCTCCTCAAGCCCGAGGCCTGCGCCGGCGGGGCGATCCACGAGCTGGCCGAGGACATGGACGTGGCGGCGATCCATGCCGGGTTCCTGAAGGGTGCACGCGCCTCAGGCGCACTGCTGCGGCTCAATGCCGAGGTGACGGCGTTCGATCGCAGGGACGGCCGCTGGACGATCCGCCTGGCCGACGGCGAGACGATCGCCGCCACCAACATCGTCAATGCGGCAGGCGCCTGGGCTGACGTCGTGGCCGGCCTGGCCGGCGCCAAGCCGGTCGGCCTGGTTCCGAAGCGGCGCACCGCCTTTACCTTCGACGCCCCGGCCGGCCTGGCACTCGAGGCCATGCCGATGGTCATCGACTTCGACGAGACCTGGTACGTGAAGCCCGAGGTCGGCCAGTTCCTGGGCTCGCCGGCCGACGAGACGCCATCGCCACCCTGCGACGCGCAGCCCGAGGAAATGGACATCGCCATCGCTGTCGACCGCATCGAAACCGGGATGACGCTGAAAATCAGCCGCATCAAGAACAAGTGGGCGGGGCTCAGGAGCTTCGTCCCCGACAAGAACCTGGTGGTGGGCTACGACGCCGTCCCCGGCTTCTTCTGGCTGGCCGGACAGGGTGGTTATGGCATCCAGACCGGCGCAGCCGCAGGGCGGCTCGCCGCAGAACTGGCGCTGGGCAAGGGCCTGCCATCCGATATCGTGGCGCTGGGGGTCGCCGAGCGGGCGCTGTCGCCTGCCCGGTTTAGGTAGCCGCGACCTCACCAATGCCCTCACGGGCCGGTGATCGTTCGTTCACATTCCATCGCCAAGCGATGACTTCCCGTCCGCGCGCGGGACGGGCATCCTCAGGCCCGGATCCGGTCAAGGAGTAGAGAGCATGAACAAGCGCGCCCTCATTGCCGCCTCGGCGGCAGCCCTGTTCGCCATGGGCGGCGCGGCGATGCCCGTGTCGGCGGAGAGCAACGTCAAGTGCGCCGGCGTCAACTCGTGCAAGGGCACGAGTGCCTGCAAGACCGCTTCCTCGTCCTGCAAGGGCCAGAACTCGTGCAAGGCCCAGGGCTGGACTGAAGTGAGCAGCCCCCAGGAATGCACGTCCAAGGGCGGCAAGGTTCTCTGACCCTCCCGTTTTCCGGGCTTACGCGCGCGCTCCAGGGTCGGATCATCGCGCACGCTTCAAGAAGGTTTGAGCCGCCCGTCTGATCGGCGGCCGAGACAACTCCGTATGTCGAGAGCAGGCAACGCCTGCCGCACGGCCGACCGGCCGATTGCGTCAACGACCAGGGAGTCGATCATGACCAAGCGCACGCTCATCGCGACGGCTGCGGCGATCTTCGCCGCCGGCACGTTCGCCACCGCCGCTCACGCGGATGGCATCAAGTGCGGCGGCACCAATGCCTGCAAGGGCCAGAGCGCCTGCAAGGGCACCGCCAATTCGTGCAAGGGCCAGAACGCCTGCAAGAGTCAGGGCTGGGCCGAGCCCAGCACGTCGCTGGAATGCACCGCCAGGGGCGGCAAGGTCATGTAACGAACGCGGCTCCTGTCGCGTATGTGAATTACGGGCGTCCGGGACGATCGGACGCCCGTCTTGCATTTGGATTATGATCGACACATGGCCGACATCGATTTCGGGCTGGGCCTCCGGCCGGAGCACTATGAGGCGATTGCCGCCACCCCCGGCAAGGTGAGCTGGTTCGAAGCGCTGTCGGAGAACTACATGGTGCCGGGCGGCGGGCCGGTCTACTGGCTCGAGCGCATCCGCCGCGACTATCCGATGGCGCTGCACGGCGTGTCGCTGTCGATTGGCTCGATCGACCCGCTCGACGAGCGCTATCTCGGCGAACTGAAGGCGTTGGCCGATCGCGTTCAGCCGATGTGGGTCAGCGACCATCTCTGCTTCACCGGGCTGCGCGGCACCAACATGCACGACCTGCTGCCGCTGCCCTACACCGAGGAGGCCCTCGATCACGTCGCCGAGCGCGTGAAGCGCGTGCAGGACTTCCTCGGCCGCCGGCTGGTACTGGAGAACGTCTCCAGCTACGTGACCTACGCGGCCTCCGAGCTGAGCGAATGGGAGTTCATCGCCGAGCTCGGCCAGCGCGCCGACTGCGACATCCTGCTCGACGTCAACAACGTGTTCGTCAGCGCCTTCAATCACGAGTTCGACCCCCTCGCCTTTCTGCGCGGCATGCCGGCAGAGCGGGTGCGGCAGTTCCATCTCGCCGGCCACACCCACAAGGGCACGCACATCATCGACACGCACGATCATCCGATCGTACCGGGCGTGTGGGACCTCTATGCCGAAGCGGTCCGGCTGTTCCCCGGCGTTCCGACCATGATCGAGCGCGATGCCGACATCCCGCCCTATGAAGAGCTCCTGGCCGAGCTCGACGTCGCTCGCGGCATCGCGGCCGAGGTGGCATGGAAGGCGGCATGAACGTCGTATCGAACCCAGGCTCGAACTCGGGTTCGCTGGCCGATCTGCAGCGCGCCTTCCAGGACTATCTGCTGCAGGCGAACGACGGCTTCGCGGGCGCCGTGCGCGACACCCGCAAAGCCGATCGCCACACGCTGCTCGGCGTCTATCGCGATGCCTACGCGCTGCGCCTGATCGAGGTCCTGACCAACGACTATCCCGGCCTGATGGCAATGGCAGGTCATGCCGACTTCGACCACATGGCACGCGCCTATATCGCGGCATACCCCTCGCACCATCCCTCGGTGCGCTGGTTCGGTGCGTACCTTTCCGATTTCCTCGCGGCGACCGCGCCCTACAACGGCTCGCCGGCGGCGGCCGAGATGGCGCGCTTCGAATGGGCGCTGGGCGAAGCATTCGACGCCGTCGATGCAGTCCCGGTGCAGGCGGCCGACCTGATGGCCCTGCCGCCCGAGGCCTGGCAGGAGCTGCGCTTCACTCCCCTTCCCTCCTTCCGCAGACTGCGGCTCGCCCACGACGTGCCGCAGGCCTGGCAGCGCCGCGAGGAGGTCGAGCCCGGCAATCTCGAGGTGACTCCGGCCACCCGGCCCACCGACTGGGTGATCTGGCGGCCCGAGCGGACAAGCCATTTCCGCTCGCTCGAACCGGACGAAGCTGCAATGCTGGCCGCCATGATCGAGGGCCAAGCCTTTCCCGAGTTGTGCGAGAGCCTGGTGGCTCATGTCGGCGAGGACGCAGCACCCGCCCAGGCGGCCGGGCGATTACGAAGCTGGGTCGAAGAGGGAATGATCGGCGCCTTCGCGCGCTGATACAGTTCCGCCGTTCGGGCCCGCTTGATGGAATTGGTAGACATACAGGACTTAAAATCCTGAGGCCGCAAGGCCGTGCCGGTTCGAGTCCGGCAGCGGGTACCAGGCCTTTCGCCGAAGGCGAAAGGCACGGCGGCGTGTAGCGCTGCAGGGCCGAAGGCCCGAAGCGCGGGCGTCGCACGGTTCAGAATGAATCAAGGTGGAGGATACGTCTCATGAAGGATCTCGCAGGCCGCCTCGCGGTCATCACCGGCGGCGGCACCGGCATGGGCCGCGAACTGGCCCGCCAGCTGGTCGCCGAAGGCTGCAGCATCGCCATGTGCGACGTGTCGGCGGCCAACATGGCCGAGACCAAGCGCCTCTGCGAAGTCGAGAAGCTGCCGCAGGGCCTGCGCATCACCACCCACATCGCCGACGTCTCCAGCGAGGACGATTTCAAGCGCTTCGCCCTCGAGGTGGCGCGCGATCACGATACCGACCGCATCCACCTGCTGTTCAACAACGCCGGCATCGGCGGCGGCGGCAGCATGTTCGCCAACAGCCGCCAGGAATGGGAGCGGACCTTCAACATCTGCTGGCTGGGCGTCTATTACGGCGTGCGCACTTTCCTGCCGATGCTGATGAAGGCCGACCGCGGCCACATCATCAACACCTCCAGCGTCAACGGCTTCTGGGCGTCGGTCGGCGCGCACATCCCGCAGACCGCCTACGGCGCCGCCAAGTTCGCCGTGAAGGGCTTCAGCGAGGCGCTGCAGACCGACCTCCGCGTCAATGCCCCGCATATCAAGTGCTCGGTGGTGATGCCGGGCCATATCGGCACCTCGATCGTGTCCAACTCCTTCAAGGTCCAGGCCGGCTCGCAGTCGGATACGATGACGAAGGCACAGATCGACATGGTGCGCGCGCGCATCGCCTCGACCGGCGCCGACACCAGCAGGATGAGCGACGGCGACGTGGCCGCGCTCGCCCAACAGCGTGCCCGCCGCTTCCTCGAACAGGCGCCGACCAGCGCGGCACAGGCCGCCACGATCATCCTCGACGGCGTGAAGGCCGATCGCTGGCGTATCCTCGTCGGCGACGACGCCCACGTCATCGACAAGCGCGTGCGTGCCGAGCCGGAGCGGGCCTACGACGTCGATTTCTTCGAGGAAGTGGCCGCTAAAGTGGGTTGGAAGCTCGGCAACTGATGTCCGGGACAGCGGCCCCGCCGGACCCCGGCGGCGACCCGACCGAGCGGCTGCTGCTCGAGCGCGAGGCACGCAGCCTCACCCTGCTCGCATCGGTCGTCCTGGTCGGGTTCGTGGCGCTGACTGTCCATCTCGCGATCCAGTCGTTCTGGCTGGCGCGCGAGCAACTGCACTTCGCCGTCGTCATCTCCTATTTCGTCTCGAGCATCCTGGTCTGCGTCATCATGCTGGTGCTGCTGCGCCGCCGGCAATGGGTCCAGGGCGTGGGCATAGCGGTCGCCCTGTTCGCCGCCACTTTTGCTGCCTTCTCCGGCTTCGTGATGTGGCGCAGCATGGCCACCGAGGCGCCGACCTCGCTTCTGGTCAAGCTGCCGATCGCTTCGGTCGGCCTTTCCACCATCGCCACCATGGTACTCACCCTGCGGCCGCTCTATGTCGTGATCGTGGGCGCGGGCGTCAGCATCACGTTGCTCAGCTTCTTCGCGCTGGCGGCCATGGATCCGAGAACAGTGTTCGCAGCCTACAGTGCCGAACCTCTGATCGGTCCGGCCGTCAGCCAGAGCCGCGTCGTTTTCGAGCTCGTGTTCGTTGCCTGCGCCACAGCCGCCGGCGCTTTAGGGACGCACATTGCCCGGCAAACGGTGCGGCAGGCCGCCGAGCTGCAGCGCTCGACCGATCAGCTGAGCCGGTACTTCTCGCCGGACATCGCCGCCGGCATCCGCGACGGCGGCGACGCCTTCCTGGAGCCGGGGGGCCACGAGCAGGACGTCGTGGTGCTGTTCAGCGACATCGCCGGCTTCACGCGCATCTGCGCCGACCTCACTCCAGCCCAGTCGGTGGCGCTGCTGTCGGAATACCAGGAGCACATGGTTGCCGAGATCTTCGAGGCCGGCGGAACGCTCGACAAGTTCATCGGCGACGGGATCATGGCGACGTTCGGCACGCCGGTCGCGGTGCCCGACGCCGCCGACCGGGCGGTTCGGGCGGCGCAAGGCATGATGGCCGCCCTGGCACGCCTCAACGCACGGCGGACGGCGCGCGGCGAGCCGCCGCTCGCGCATCGCATCGGCATTCATGCCGGACCCGCGGTGGTCGGCAGCATGGGCACCACCCAGCGGCGCGAATTCTCGGTGATCGGCGACACCGTCAACGTCGCCAACCGCATCGAGACGGCCTGCAAGAAGACGGGCCGGCCCGTGATGATGTCGGCCGCGGTGCTGCGGCAACTGCGCCAACCCGTCCGCACAGAAGCGCTCGGCCCGGTCAATCTGGACGGCCAGCCGCAGCCGATCGAATTGCATGCCTTGAAACTGGGCTGAACAAGCATCTTGATTCGTTCTGAACTGCGCGGCGCCCGCTGTGGCGCTTTTCGCGAAGAGCGCGAAAACGCCTGATCGGCCCTTTGGGCCTGCAGCGCTACACGCCGCCCGTGCCACTACAGGGATTAGGCAGAATGCCTAATCCCTGTAGTGGCACGCAGCCCAATGGCCGGGGCGCTTCTCGACGAGCTCGGGCGAGCGCTGGGCGCAGTCGGGCCGGGCGATCGGGCAGCGGGTGTGGAAGTGACAGCCCGACGGCGGGCGGATCGGGTTGGGCACGTCGCCCTGCAGCATGATGCGCTTGCGCTTGACCGTCGGATCGGGGATCGGCACCGCCGAGAGCAGCGCTTCGCTGTAGGGATGGATCGGCGTGTCGTAGAGGTCGCGCGCCGGCGCGATCTCGACGACCCGCCCCAGATACATCACCGCGATGCGGGTCGAGATGTGCTCGACCACGCTGAGGTCGTGGGCGATGAACAGGTAGGTGAGCCCGAACTTCTCCTGCAGGTCTTCCAGCAGATTGATCACCTGCGCCTGGATCGACACGTCGAGCGCCGACACCGGCTCGTCGCACACCACCAGCTTGGGCTCGACGGCGAGTGCGCGGGCGATGCCGATGCGCTGGCGCTGGC
>CAYZQZ010000157.1:0-1840 GCA_964480235.1 uncultured Reyranella sp.
CGGTGTCTCGGGCGCGGCGGCCGGCATGGACCGCGCCAGCGGCGACTACATGGGAATGTTGGCGACGGTCATCAATTCACTAGCGATGCAGAGCGCCCTGGAGCGCCACGGGCTTCAGACCCGTGTACAGTCGGCCATTCCGATGACCACCGTCTGCGAACCCTATATTCGCCGCCGTGCTTCTCGCCACATGGAGAAAGGGCGAGTGGTGATTTTCGCCGCCGGCACGGGCAATCCGTTCTTCACCACGGACACGGCCGCAGCGTTGCGCGCGGCCGAGATGAGCGTCGACGCCATGCTCAAGGGCACCCAGGTCGACGGCGTCTACTCAGCCGACCCGCGCAAGGACAAGTCGGCCAAGCGCTACGACACGCTGACCTACATGGACGTGCTGTCTCGCGACCTGCAGGTGATGGATGCGTCGGCGATTTCGCTCGCCCGCGAAAACAAGATTCCGATCATCGTATTCGACATTCACAAGCCGGGCGCTTTCGCGGAGACGATGCGCGGCCAGGGCACCTTCACGATCATCAAGGACGAGGCCAGGACATGAGCACCGACATCAAGGAGCTCGAGAAGCGAATGCATGGCGCGATGGACGCGCTGAAGAAGGAATTCCAGGGGCTGCGCACCGGCCGTGCCTCGGTCAATCTCCTGGATCCCGTCATGGTCGAGGCCTACGGACAGCGCATGCCGCTCAACCAGGTCGGCACCGTGAGTGCACCGGAGCCGCGGCTCCTCGCGGTGAATGTCTGGGACAAGGCCCTTGTCACGCCGACGGCGAAGGCTATTCGCGATTCGGGCCTCGGACTCAACCCCCAGCCGGATGGCCAGATGATCCGAATCCCGCTTCCGGAGCTCACGTCCGAGCGCCGTGCCGAACTTGCAAAGCTTGGTCACAAGTACGCGGAGCAGGCGCGCGTGGCCGTGCGCAACATCCGGCGCGACGGCATGGAGGCCCTCAAGAAGGCCGAGAAGGATCACAAGATCTCGCAGGACGAGCACCGCCAGAAATCCGACGAGGTGCAGAAGCTCACCGATCGCTACGTCAAGCTGGTCGACGACGCGCTGGCCACCAAGGAAAAAGAGATCAAGACCGTCTGATGTCCACCGTCCCGCTCCCTGCGACCGGGGACTCCTCGCCGGGGCCTCGCCACGTCGCCATCATCATGGATGGCAATGGACGCTGGGCGAAGGCGCGCGGGCTGCCCCGGGTCGCTGGCCATCGACGGGGCGCCGATGCCGTGCGGAGGGTCATCCGAGGCGCGGGCGAACTCGGAATCCCGATGCTGACACTGTTTGCATTCTCGACCGAGAACTGGACGCGACCGGCCGACGAAGTCAGCGATCTCATGGGCTTGCTGCGCCACTATCTGCGCAACGAACTCGAAGAATTGAGCCGCAACGGCGCGCGACTCAGGGTGATCGGCGACCGCGACCGGCTGGCGCGCGACATCGTGTCGGACATCTCCGACGCGGAGGCGCGGACACATGCCAACTCCCGCATCGATGTGAACATCTGCATCAACTACGGGTCGCGGGACGAGATTCTGCGGGCAGCACGCAACCTGGCGCGCCAAGCCATCGCAGGAGAAATCACGCCCGAGCAGATCGACGAGCGGCGCTTCGAAGCGCAACTGCTGACCGCCGGATTGCCCGATCCCGACCTGCTGATCCGCACCAGCGGCGAGCAACGAATCAGTAATTTCCTGCTATGGCAATGCGCCTACGCCGAACTGGTGTTCGTCGATACGCTGTGGCCGGAGTTCGGCAAGGAGCACCTGGAAAAGGCGATCGCAGAATTCCGCCGCCGTGAACGCCGGTACGGCGGTGTCAGCGG
>CAYZQZ010000157.1:1940-8674 GCA_964480235.1 uncultured Reyranella sp.
GCCTGCGTGATCGCTGCCGATACCGGAGCATATTTTCTCGGCACTCTCGCCGGCGGCGCGAAGCTGGCGCCGTCGATCAGTCCAAGCAAGACCTGGTCGGGCCTGATCGGCGGCATGTGCTGGGCGGCCGTCGTGAGCGCGCTGCTCGGTCTCGTCTTCCAACTCGGCGAAACCGTGTCGCTGGCCTTGATCGGAGCAGGGCTTGCCGTCGTAGAGCAACTCGGTGACCTGCTCGAATCGGCCGCCAAGCGGCGAGCCGGCGTGAAGGACAGTGGCCGGTTGATTCCGGGCCATGGCGGCCTGCTGGACAGGGTTGACGGACTGATCGCGATCCTGGTCGTGGTGGCGCTGGTGCGCCTGCTGACGGGAGGCGATTGGCCATGGGGATGATACGCTGGTCCGCGCCGTCGCATGACGCCCCGCGCGGCGTGACTATTCTGGGCTCCACAGGGTCTGTGGGGCAGAGCACGGTCGACCTAATCGCTCGGGACCCGGCCAGCTACCGGGTCGAAGCGCTGGTCGCGGGAAATTCGGTCGAGGCTTTGGCCGAGCAGGCCCGGCGTCTCAATGCACGCGTAGCCGTGGTCGCCAATCCTCAGCGCTATCGTGCGCTTAAGGATGCGCTGGCAGGCACCGCGGTCGAGGCAGCGGCTGGCCCTGAAGCGGTGATCGAGGCCGCGAGTCGGCCGACCGCCGAATGGGTGATGGCGGCAATCGTGGGCTTTGCGGGGTTGGCGCCCGTGCTCGCGGCCGCACGACGCGGGGCGCTGGTCGCACTGGCCAACAAGGAGGCGCTGGTCTGTGCCGGGAGTCTCCTTACCGAAGCCATTCGCGAGTCGGGCGGCGTACTGCTGCCGGTCGATTCGGAGCACAATGCAATATTCCAGGTGTTCGACGCCGAGCAGAAGCGGGCCATCGAGCGGCTGATTCTAACGGCGTCCGGCGGGCCGTTCCGCAACTGGTCGCTGGCCGACATGGCCGACGCCACGCGCGAGCAGGCTCTCGCTCATCCGAATTGGGATATGGGCGCCAAGATCACGATCGACTCGGCGACCATGATGAACAAGGGGCTGGAACTGATCGAAGCCCATCTGCTGTTTGCGCTGCCGGGCGAGCAGATCGACATCGTCGTTCATCCCCAGTCGGTGATCCATTCGATGGTGGCCTACCGCGACGGCTCGGTGCTGGCACAGATGGGCACACCCGACATGAGGGTACCGATCAGTCATGCTTTGGGATGGCCTGCCCGCATCGACGGGCCGGCGGCTCGATTGGACTTTGCCGAACTGGCCCCTCTAACTTTCGAGCGGCCCGATTCCGGCCGCTTTCCATCCCTACGGTTGGCACGTCAGGCCCTCGTGACCGGCGGCATTGCGCCCATCGTGCTGAATGCCTCGAACGAAGTGGCAGTTGCGGCGTTCCTGGCGGGGCGAATCGGCTTCCTCGATATCGCCCGGGTGGTGGAGGACGTGATGATGGCAACCGAGGAACTGGGCGTGGCAGTGGAAGGCCTGCAGCACGTGCAGGCTGCCGAACTGGCGGCTCGCCGGCGGGCCGAGGCAGCGGTGCAAAACCACTCGCTAACCAATTGAATTAACGCGCTTTTGATGATTTAGTGACAGTAATGCAGAGCATTGTCAGCCTCTTCACGACCTACCTCCCATATTTCATTCTGGTCCTGACGCTGCTCGTGTTCGTGCACGAGTTTGGCCATTACTGGGTCGGTCGTCGCTTCGGCATCCACGCCGAGGTCTTCTCGATCGGCTTTGGCCCGGAACTGTTTGGCTGGACGGACCGCAACGGCACGCGCTGGAAGATTTCGGCCATCCCGCTCGGCGGCTACGTGAAGTTCCTGGGCGACAACGACGCCAGCAGCGCGACACCGTCCGACCAGCCCTTGTCGAACGAGCAGCGCAAACGCGCCTTCTTCACGCAACCGTTGCACGCGCGCGCGGCCGTTGTGCTGGGGGGGCCGCTGGCCAATCTGCTGTTCGCCTTCCTGCTGCTGACGGCCGTCTTCTACGTGGCGGGCGAGCCGTACTCGCCGTCGCTCGTTGCCGTACAGGTCGATGGCCCGGCGGCGCGCGCGGGCCTTAGAACCGGCGACGAACTGCTGCGTCTCTCCGGCGAGCGCATCAATCGTTACGAGGACATCCAGGACGTCCAGTTTCTGTACTGGGCGAAGCCGATGCCGGTCGAATTCAAGCGCGGCGACCAGATTCGCAACGCCGAAATCGTGCCCCAGTTCTGCGAGCGCACCGACCGGAACGGCAACGTCATTCGCTACGGTGAACTGGGGCTCGACCAGTTGATTCGCCCCGTCGTGGGTGGCTTCACGCCCAAGAGTCCGGCACAGGCCGCCGGGCTCAAGGTGGGCGATCTGCTGCTCGAGATCGACGGCAAGCCCGTGGATCATTTTTCCCGCATTCCGGAGTTGATCGGGGATCGTGCGGGCAAGCCGGTGGTCATCAAGTACGACCGCAACGGTCAGCGTGGAGAGGTGACGGTGGTTCCTGAGGCCGACAAGGCCACCGATTGCACCGGCAAGGAGCACACGGTCGGCCGCCTGCGGATTCGACCGGCCAATGTGACCGAGTTCCGTAGCCACGACGTGTTCGGCGCGATGGGCGCTGGCCTGCGCCACGTCTGGGGTATGACAACGATGTTCTATACGTCGATGGCGCAGATCCTGACCGCGACGCGCCCGGTGGACGAACTCGGCGGCCCGATCCGCATTGCCAAGGCGGCCGGCGAGGCTTCCTACATGGGCTGGACCGGCATCCTGAACCTCGTCATCGCACTCTCGGTGGTGCTGGGTGTGTTCAATTTGTTGCCGGTGCCGATGCTGGATGGAGGTCATCTGGCCATGTACCTTTACGAAGCCATCCGCGGCCGTCCGCTCGGGCTGAAGGCTCAGGAGCTTGGCCTCAAGGTAGGCTTTGCGTTGGTCGTCGGCATGGCTCTTCTGGCGACCTTCAACGACATCAAGATGCTCTTGCGCTGAGCTCCGAAGGGTATGGCGGATGCTTCAAAGCGGGGGACAAAAGGGTTGGCTAAGCCCCTGATGCCGGTTTATGAAATAGCGGTTCTGGGTGTGACCATCGGCGGGTCTGGCAGGGGCCGGGGGTGAGTTTGAAATTTCGTTGGGCAGTTCTGGCCGTTGCGGCGCTATTGGCATTCTGTGCCCCGGCGCTGGCCCAGCGGGCGGGTGCGCCGGTTGCCGCCGGAACGATCACGTCGGTCCAGATTCAGGGCAACGTCCGTGCCGAACCTGAGACAATCCGGTCCTATCTGCAACTCAAGGAAGGCCAGCCGTACGATCCGGCCGCCGCCGACCGCTCGCTGAAGGCCCTGTTCTCGACCGGCCTGTTTTCCGACGTCGTGATCGACATGCAGGGATCGACCCTGGTCGTGAAGGTGACGGAGAACCCAATCATCAATCGTGTCGCCTTCGAGGGAAACAAGAAGATCGAGGATGACAAGCTGCGCGACGAAGTGCAGTCGAAGGCGCGTCAGGTCTTCACGAGGGCCCGTGTTCAGGCCGACGTCGAGCGCATCCTGTCGATCTATCGACGCAGCGGGCGATATAATGCCGTCGTCGATCCGAAGGTCATCCGGCTGGAGCAGGGACGTGTCGATCTGGTGTTCGAGATCGACGAAGGCGACGTCACGTCGATCAAGCGCATCAGCTTCGTCGGCAACGAGCATTTCAGCGATGGCACTTTGCGCGGCAAGATCCGCACGGCTGAAGCTGCATGGTGGCGCTTCTTGTCATCCGACGATCGTTACGATCCGGACCGCCTGAACTTGGACCGCGAATTGCTGCGAAAGTTCTATCTGTCGGAGGGCTATGCCGACTTCCGCGTCGTGTCGGCGGTGGCTGAGTTGGCCCCCAATCGGGAGGCGTTCTTCCTGACCTTCACGATCAGCGAGGGCGAACGCTACAAGTTCGGAAATGTCGAGGTATCGACCCGTTTCCAGGGACTCGATCCCGATACTCTCAAGGGTTACCTGACCATGAGTCAGGGCGATTGGTACGACGCTGACGAAGTTGAAAAGACAGTTACGGCAATTGCCGACGCAGTCGGCACGTTGGGCTATGCCTTCGTCGATGTACGACCAAACATCAGGCGCAACAAAGACAATCTCACCATCGACGTCACGTTCGACATCCAGGAAGGCCCGCGAGTCTACGTCGAGCGCATCAACATCTCGGGTAATTCGCGCACCCTCGACAGGGTGATCCGGCGTGAGTTCCGCCTGGCCGAGGGCGACGCATTCTCGACAGCCAAGGTGCGCCGCAGCCAGCAGCGCCTCAAGAATCTCGGCTTCTTCGAGAAGGTCGACATCTCGGCAACGCCCGGTACGGCGCCCGACAAGACCAACCTCGAAGTGCAGGTGGTCGAGCAAAGCACCGGCGAAATCTCGTTCGGTGCGGGCTACTCGACAGCGGCGGGCATCGTCGGCGATATCTCGGTCCGCGAGCGCAACCTGCTCGGCAAGGGCCAGGATGTGAAGCTTGGCCTGTCACTCGGCTCGTTGAGTTCGTTGCTCAACTTGAGCTTCACCGAGCCTTACTTCCTAGAGCGCCCGGTGGCGGCCGGCTTCGACATCTTCCTGACGCAGAACGATCGTCAGAGCGTCGCATCTTACAGCGACAAGAGCATTGGCTTCGCACTGCGTGCGGCGTGGGCCCTTACCGAACACACCACGCAGACTGCACGGTATACCCTGCGTTCGACCAACATCTACAACGTGCAGCCCTGGGCCTCGCAGATCGTGCAGCAGCAACAAGGCAGCGCGATTACGTCGGAAGTCGCCGAGACAGTGGCTTGGGACACGCGCGATCAGCGCCTGAACCCCACGAAGGGCCATTTGCTGCGCAATTCCGTGGCGTTGGGTGGGCTGGGTGGTACCGAGTACTATTTCCGCATGAACATGGACGGCGTTTACTACCAGCAGATCATCGAGGATGTCGTTGCCTCGGTTGGCGGTTCGTTCGGCTTCGTGCTGCCCTACAACAACTCGAACCTTCGTCTGAACAATCTCTTTTTCATCGGTGGCGACACGTTGCGAGGCTTCAGGGTCGGCGGCATCGGACCGCGCGATGCCAACACGACCGACTCGCTTGGCGGCCAGTACTATTATACTGGAACGGCCGAACTGAGCTACCCACTGCTCGGCATTCCCAAGGAACTTGGCCTGCTGGGCAAGGCTTTCATCGATGTCGGATCGTTATGGGGCAATCAGAATGAAGGCAACCCGAACTACAACATCCTGGACAGCCAGTTGATGCGGGTCGGGGCCGGCGTGGGCATCCAATGGATCTCGCCGTTCGGTCCGATCCGTGTAGACTATGCTTGGCCCGTGGTTAAGGAAAACTGGGACAAGACCGAGAACATCCGGTTCAGCTTCGGCACGCGCTTCTGATCGGGAATGGCGCCAAAATGAACATGCAAACCGACAAGACCAGCATGGCGGCCACCACCAAGGGTTCGGTGGACATCAGGCGGATCCTGCAGATGATCCCCCATCGGTATCCTATGTTGATGGTGGACAAGGTGATCGACATGCAGCTCGACCGGAGCGCAGTCGGCATCAAGAACGTCACCATCAACGAACCATTCTTCCAGGGGCATTTTCCATCAGAACCAGTGATGCCCGGCGTGCTGATCGTCGAGGCAATGGCGCAGACCGCGGCGGTGCTGGTGGTTTCGACCTACGGGCAGGAATCCGAAGGCAAGCTGGTGTATTTCATGTCGATCGACGACGTGCGCTTCCGCCGTCCCGTGTTTCCGGGCGACCGGCTGGAGTTGCATGTCGAGAAGGTCCAGAGCCGGGCCAGTGTCTGGAAGTTTTCGGGCAAGGCGATCGTCGAAGGCAAGGTTGCTGCCGAGGCGACGTTCGCCGCGATGATCCGCGACAAGCCAGCCGAGAGATAGGGAGAGAATGATGGCCGACGGCGCCGCCAACTATCGCATGCTGCACACGATGATCCGTGTGTTCGATCTCGACAAGTCGCTCAACTTCTACACCGGCGCGATGGGCATGAAAGTGCTGCGCAAGCGAGAGGTGCCGGAGGGCAAGTACACGCTGGCGTTCGTCGGCTACGACGACGAATCCTCGCAGGCTGTCGTCGAGCTCACCTACAACTGGGACCAGGCCAAACCCTACGAAATCGGTTCGGGCTTCGGCCACCTCGCTGTCGGCGTGCCCGACGTGAAGGCGGTGTGCGAGCACGTCGCCCAGAAGGGCGGCAAGGTTACGCGTCCGCCCGGGCCGGTCAAGTTCGGTACGACCGTGATCGCCTTCGTGGAAGATCCCGACGGCTACAAGATCGAGTTGATCGAGCGCAAATAACGAGTGCCGCGGCCGGCGCTAGTAGGCCAGCCAGCGATAGAGCATATAGGCTGCCACCGCGGTCGCAGCCGTCATCAGCACGACGCGCAGCAGAGAAGGCGCCCGGCCATTGTCGTTGGCCGGCCGGCCGAGGCGAACGACCCGCGCGCGGGGCCTCGGGGCCTGGGCGACTGCCCAGGTCGAAGCTCGGCGTGATCCGTACGATCTCGGCATGCTCGCGATCCCCTTCACTGCCCGGCGCGGATCAGCCGCGCATGTGCAGCGGCTTGTACGGCCGCTCGGTCTGACCGTTGTAGAGTTGGCGCGGCCGGCCGATCTTCTGGTCCGGGTCCTCGATCATCTCGTTCCACTGCGAGATCCAGCCGACCGTGCGG
>CAYZQZ010000158.1:0-8658 GCA_964480235.1 uncultured Reyranella sp.
GTCGCGAAGCCCGTGTCGCGGGCGATGGCCTGCATCATCAGCTCCTCGAACTTGGCAAGATCGCCGTCAGTCTCGATGGTGCGAATGGCGCTCACATACTTCTGCAGCGCCTCCAGCGACGGCGCCGAGCCCGGCTCGGCCAAGTGGAACGAGGTGCTGGAGAGCTTCCTGAAGATCGGCTTCACCTTCGTGCCGACCTTCACGATCTACGACGCCAACCGCGATCTGATGCGCGCGCGCCAGGCCGATTGGCACAAGGACTACACCTGGAAGTCGATGTGGAAGTACTTCACGCCGCAGCGCGGCGGACACGGCTCCTACTGGTATCGCTGGTCGACGACCAACGAGGTCGAGTGGAAGGAAAACTACCGGCTCTGGATGGCCTTCATCAACGAGTACAAAAATCGCGGCGGCCGTGTCTGCACCGGCAGCGATTCGGGGTTCATCTACTCGATCTTCGGCTTCGGCTACATCCGCGAGCTCGAGCTCCTGCAGGAGGCGGGTTTCCATCCGCTCGAAGTCATTCGCTCGGCCACGTCGCAGGGCGCGGCGCTGTGCGGTGTCGAGAACGAACTGGGGACGCTCGAGGTCGGCAAGCTGGCCGACGTGCTGGTGCACGACCATAATCCGCTGACCGACTTCAAGCTGCTCTACGGCACCGGCGCGATGCGCTTCGTCGACGCCACCAACTCGGTCGAGTGGCATCGCGGGTTAAAATACACGATCAAGGACGGCGTGATCTACGACACCGCCGAGTTGCTGGCCGACGTGCGCGAGCTGGTGAAGGCGAGTTGGGAAGAGGACGTGCCGGCCCGCTTCGCGGCGAAGCAGCCAAAGGCCGCAGAGTGACTGACTTCATCGTCCTGACGGGCTTTCTCGGGTCCGGCAAGACGACTCTCCTGCGCGACTACCTGAGCGGCCCCGATGCCGCCGACACCGCAATCATCGTCAACGAGGCGGGCGAGATCGGCCTCGATGGTGTGATCCTGCGTGAGGAAGGCGGCGACACGCCGATCGCCATGCTGTCCAACGGTTGCATCTGCTGCCAGGCCGGCAGCGATCTCGCCTACACGATCGACCGGCTGCTCGCCGCCGAGCGCCCCGGCGCCACCGGCCCGCTGCGCCGCATCGTGCTCGAGACCAGCGGGCTGTCGAAGCCCGGCCCCGTCCTGCGTCAGCTTGCGAGCCTCGCGGTTCATCGCCTGCGCGTTTCGGTGCTCGCGACCTTCGATGCCACGCGTGGCGCGGCGGTGGCGGAGTTCGAGGAGGCCGCCGCGCAGTGGGCGGCCGCACACCGCATCGTCGTCACCAAGGGCGATGCCGTCTCGCGCGAGGCGCTGGCGCAGGCCCGCGAACAGAGTGCGGCCCTCAATCCGCTTGCGGAGATCGTGGCAACCGCCGATCGCGATCGGGCCGTCGCCGCCGTCTTTGCCGCCCTCAAGTCGACGGCACCCTTGCCGGCGCTGCCCCAGATCGCGATCCGCACGGTCCATCCGCGCATCGCCGTGCGTCTGGCGCGCCCGAAGGCTGCGCTGGCCTATGACGATCTGGCGTACTGGCTCGACAATCTTGCCGGTGCACTGGGTGAACGGCTGCTGCGCCTCAAGGGGCTGGTGCACATAGCCGAGAGCGAACGGCCGGTGCTGGTGCAAAGCGTCGGCACGGTCTTTTCGCCGCCCCGGCCGTTCGGCGCGCCGCAAGCCGCGACGCCGCCCTTCCTGGTGATCATCGCACGCGATCTGCACGCGTCCGAACTGGAAGCGGTATCGCCGCCCGGACTGTTCGACTTCGCGTCATGGGCGGAGCCGACCTCTCCGGCGCTCGCCGGCACACTGTCGCCGGTGTCGGTCGCCTGGGTCTGACGGCCGGCCGTCAGGCAACCAGAGCGGCAGCCTTTGCCAGCGGCACCGGCGCGTCGCTGAGCAGGAGATCCATCGCTTCCTGTTCCCAGGACGATTCGTTGAGCGACAGTGGGTCCTGGACGCTCAGGCGATGTTCGATCACCAGGCGCGACAGCAGCAGGCGGCGGGCGTCGCCGCCGTTGGCACCGAGGGTCGCGCCTTCCCAGGCGAGGAGTGCCGCGGTCGTGGCGTGATAGAGAGCGCCCGCGGCCATGCGTGCCCGCTTCTCGTGCCTGGGATCGGCAGCGACCGCCTCGGCGAATCTTTCGACCCGGTCGAGCGCGGCGCCGAGCAGGCCTTTGTACTGGCCGGGCAGGCTGCCACTCGCTTCGTACTTGGACTTCAGCGCCGCGGTCAGGGTCTTGTGGCCGCCCGCCTTACCGACGGCGCGCTGCACGACATCGAGCGCGTTGATGTTGGACGTGCCTTCCCAGAGCGTGCCGATCTGTGCGTCACGCACCAGGCGGGCCGTCACCCATTCTTCGATGTAACCGATGCCGCCGCGCACTTCGAGCGCCTGGCTCGCCACCGGGATGTTGTCGCGGCAGGCGCGGAACTTGTACACGGGCGTCAGGATGCGCAGCAGGTTCGCCGCGTCTTTGTCCCCCTTGTCGGCGCGGCCCATGGCATCTGCCGAGAAGGCGAACATCGAGAGCGCCTGTTCCGTCGGCAGCATGATCTTCATGAGCTGCCGGCGCAGCAGCGGATATTCGGAGATTGCCTTGCCGAAGGCCCTGCGACCGCGCGCGGCGGCGAGCGCCTCGTTGAGGCAGCGGCGCATCATCGAGGCCGCACGCACGCCGTGGCTCAGCCGCGACAGATTCACCTGCTCCATCATCTGCTTGAAGCCGCGATTGACGTCGCCCACCAGGTAAGCCGTCGCGCCGTCGAGGATGATCTCGCCCGATGCCATCGACTTGGTGCCGAGCTTGTCTTTCAGGCGAACGATCCGATAGGCGTTGCGCGTGCCGTCCTCGAGGCGGCGCGGCAGGGCGAACATGCCGAGTCCCTGGGTTCCCGGCGCGCCGTTGCGCGGCCGTGCAAGCAGCACCGCCACGTCGGCATCGGCGTGGCTGCAGAACCATTTCTGGCCGTAGAGCTTCCAGCGCTCGACGCCGTCCGGGCCGACGCCGATCCTCTCGGCTTCGGTCTCGATTGCGCCGACATCGGAACCGCCGGCCTTTTCGGTCATGAACTGCGTGCCTTTCAGCATCACGGCCGGGTCCTGGCTGAGCAGCCGGTCGAGCAGCATCTTCTTCAGCGCCGGCGAGCCGTAGCGCTTGATCATGAAGTTCGACGTGTCCGACACCGACACCGGGCACATCAGGCCGAACTCAGCCTGCACGAAGAGATAGGTGATGGCGTATTTGACCAGCGGATGGGCCGGTTCATTGAGCCCCAGCACGCCGGCGCGATGGCTCATGGCGTGCATGCCGAACTCGTCGAACGCGATCTTCTCCATCTCGCGGTAGGACGGGTGATAGTCGATCCAGTCCTCGTCGCGGCCGAAGCGGTCGCGGGCATTCAGCACTGGCGGGTGCTTGTCCGCAATCTGGGCCAGCTCGTCGAGCCGGCCGCCGGCGAGGGCACCCAGTCGGTCGAAATGCGGCGCCATGTGCGCAAGCAGGCCGGGCTCCATGTAGAGCGACATCAGGTCCCGGAACTGCCGGTCGAGGGCATAGAAGTTCTGGCCATGGATATCGGGCGCGATGTAGTGCGCGCCATGGGGCACGCGGGTAGCCTGCTGCGACATGTCGGGCATTGTTTCCTCCTAGGCGACAAGGCCCTCTCTCAGGACGCGCGCGACAAAGGCGGGCACGACCTCGGTGGCGGGGCCATATTGGTGTTCGCGGAACAGGGTCTGATTGCCGCTCGGTTCGAGATTGAGTTCGACGGTGCGTGCCCTGGGGCGCTGGCGGCGTACGTGCAGGACGAAGCCCGCGGCGGGATAGACCTCGCCCGATGTGCCGACGGCGACGAACATGCCGCAGCGTTCGAGGACTTCGTGGATCTCGTCCATGTGCAGCGGCATCTCGCCGAACCAGACGATGTGCGGGCGCAGTTCGCCGACCGCCTTGCAGTTGGGGCACACCGATAGCGGCGTCAGGTCGATGTCGGATTCACTCACGGTGCCGCACTTCATGCAGCGGATCTCGCCGTCCCGGCCGTGCATGTGCAGCACGCGCTTCGATCCGGCCTGCTCGTGGAGGGGATCGATATTCTGGGTCACGATGGTGACCTCGCCGGGATACTTCCTTTCAAGGTCCGCCAGGGCGATGTGCGCGGCGTTGGGCACGACACGGGCGGCCCGGAACATGCGCCTTGTGTCGTTGTAGAAATCGAGCACCTTCTTCTTGTCGCGATGCCAGGCGTCGAGGGTGGCCACTTCCTCGAGGTCCACCCGGTTCCAGAGTCCGTCCTTGTCGCGGAACGTGTCGATGCCGCTTTCCTTGGAAATGCCGGCACCGGTCAGCACGACGATGCCGGGTGGAAAGAAGTCCTGATGCATGTGACGCAATCTAGCGCTGTGCTAGGCTGACAGGCCATGACCATCGGCGTTCTCTTCGTCTGCACCGCCAACATCTGCCGCTCCCCCATGGCCGAGGGCGTGTTTCGCACCATGGTACGGCGGGCCGGCCTGACGGACTCCTTCATCATCGACTCCGCCGGCACGAGTGCCATGCATGTCGGGCAACCGCCGACGCCGCTCGCTGTGCAGACCGCCAAGCTGCGGGGGTACGAAATTGGCGACCTGCGTTCTCGGGCGCTGACCAACGAGGACATCGAGAAGTTCACGCTGTCGCTGGCGATGGACCGCAGCCATCTTGCGGCCATGCGCTGGATGGCACCGCGTGCCGTGGCCGACCGGCCGCAGATGTTCATGAAATTCGCCCCGCAGGTCGGCGTCCTGGAAGTTGCCGACCCCTATGGCGGCCCGGCGCGCGGCTACGAGGCCGCACTGGATCTCATCGAAGCGGGTTGTAAAGGGTTGCTCGAGAGCCTCAAGCCCTTGCTGGAGAAAAAGGCCACCTGAGGCCGAGCTCACCGAAGCGGTTCAGTACATTGAAGGTGAGCCGCGAGACGTCGTTGTCGAACTTGTTGTGGGGCAGACTGCCGCAGTAGGTGATGGAGCCGACCGAGAACACGGCGCCGCCGGCGGGCTTCTCGATATAGGTCATGTCGGCGCGGATCAGCTGCTCCAGGGTCTGGCCGGGAATCGTGGTGGTGAAGCCCAGCCGCTCCTCGTGCACGACGACGAAATTCTTCCGGTCGTGGCCTTCCGACGAGGCTAGCACGACGGCATTGAGCGGGCTGCCGAGGCGATGGTCGAGCCGGTCGAGTTCGAAGCCCGCCGCGCCCCCGCCCGAGAAGCCGTAGCCGCCGAACAGCTCGTCCTTCACGCCCTCGAACACCCAGGCGTGATGATTGTCCCGTGACGACGGCCCCCGCCGGTAGGAGTCGCCGACGAACGTGCCCTGGCTCGAGAAGCCGATGCCGCAGAGAAGGTTCGGCGGCCGGTCCGAGCGCCGCCACAGTCCGCCATAGGCGCCGTCGAAGGCGTGATAGTACTCGCCCGGTTCGGCGGCCCAGGTGCGGATGCCTCCCTCGGTGCGGCGCACCTCGATGGCGCCCGGCACCTTGTCCGACAGCGCGACCCGCCAGTAGAAGCCGTTGCCGCCGAGATACATCAGCCTCCCGCCGGTCTCGGTGTAGGTCTGCAGCGCATCGAGCGTGTGCTCGGTGTGATACTCCGGATGCGAGCCGGTCAGCACGACCTTGTAGGGCTTCAGGATGTCGACGCCTTTCTCGTGCACGTCGTGATCGGTAACGACGTCGAATTCCACGCCCATGCGATCGAGCCAGCCGGTCAGGTGCGTGTCGGCTGGCAGATGGCGCAGGCCCGACCCCGCGGCATCGTTGAACGACAGAAAGTCCGGCCGCCAGGTCAGCAGGGGTCTGAGATGCGAGGAATAGGAGACGCCCGAGCCGTCCCTGTGATGATTGTAGGTCGAGAGTCCGTAGTCCTTGTGGTCGTCGGGATTGTTGGGCGCGGCCTTCCAGTCGGCGACCCGCTTGCGGAACGGCTCGTCGTAGACGCCGCGCGAGAAGTTGGAATAGACCTGATAGGTGAAGGATGCCGCGATGTAGCAGACCTTGGCTTTCGGCTTCCCGACCTGCGGCCGGACGAAGAAGGGAATGACGTCCTTGTGCGCCCCGCAGCGCAGCTGCATGCCATAGACGCCACTCTTGAGGTCCTTCGGCACGGTGAAGCTGAAATCGTCGGCCCAGCCGCAATCGTGCAGATCGTCGTCGTGGAAATGGATCGCGGCATACTGGTGCGGTGCCGCCTTCCAGTTGCGTTCGGTGCCCGTCCAGCCGGCACCCTTCATGGCGCGGGTCGGCAGGTTGACGAGTCGGCCGTGCAGGGCGTTGGGCCCGGTGTCCTCGACTTCCATCGTGTCGATGCGTCGCGCGAAATCCCAGGCCGCGAAGCCCGCGATGGCTGGCGCCTCGATCTTGCCGTTGAAGCAGCGACTGGCCGGGCGGTCGGATGCCAGTTCGGCGCCGATCGTCACCGGTTGCGGCACCTCGAGCGACAGCGGCGATGCCGTGGCGGTCGCCTCGCCTTCGTCATCGGTGGCAAAGGCGCGTTTCAACGGCTGCTGGCCGACCCGGATGATGCCAGTCGTGGGATCGGCGCTCGCCCACACCCGATACCAGGCGCGAGCCCGCAGCTTCTTGCCGACGGCGGCACGCGCCCCGCCGCATTCGATCGCCATGCCATCCGGCGTAAGCACCAGCGCAAAGCCCGCGCCGGTCGCGGGATCGCGCCGCGCGATCACGGTCTGGGGGCCATCCTCGGGCAGGGTCGGCCAGATCAGGGCTTCGAGCTGCAGCGCCGTCGGCAGCTTGGCCGTGCGCGCGCCCTCGATCAGGGCGTATGAGCCCGGCCAGGCATTCTGGACGCGCGAGGCGAAGCGGCCATCGAAGCGATCCGACTCGTCCTCGAGCTTGACCGGCGGGCCGTCTGGATTGGGATCGCCGCGCACGATGCGAACCAGCATGGCGTGATAGGGGCCCGGCCCGGCGCTCGAAACCTTGAACGAGATGGTCTCGCCAGCGCGTACCGAGATGCGGTTCGCGTAGCCCGTCAGCGGTGCGGTCACGATTGTCTCCCCTTCTTCGGCCTATATAGTCGCGCGAATTGCAGGAGTAATGCCATGACCAAGATGCTGCGCCGCCGTGCCGTTGTCGCCGCGGCGGTCGCCACCCCGATGGTCGCTCGCCACGGCTGGGCGCAGTCGACCTATCCGAACAAGACGGTGCGGGTGGTCGTGCCGTTTGCACCGGCCGGAACGACCGACCTGCTGGGCCGCATTGCCGCCGCGCATCTCACCGAGACGTGGGGCCAGCAATTCGTGGTCGACAACAAGAGCGGTGCCGGCGGCAATGTCGGCGCCGAGATCGTCGCGAAGGCACCTGCCGACGGTTACACGCTGCTGCTCGGCACGGTCGGCACCGCGGTGACCAACCAGTATCTCTACAAGGCCATGCCCTACGACAGCGTGAAGAGCTTCGCGCCGGTGGCGCTGTTCGGCGAGGTGGCGAACGTGCTCGCCGTGCATCCCAGCGTGCCGGTGAAGACCGCCAAGGAGTATGTCGAGTATTGCAAGCAGCAGGGGCCGGGAAAGGTGAGCTTCGGCTCTCCGGCCGTCGGCGGCACGGGCCACCTGGCGATGGAATATTTCCAGTCACTGGCCGGCTTCAAGGTCGAGCACGTCGTCTATCGCGGTAGCTCGCTGGTGCTGAAGGACCTGCTCGCGGGTCACATTCCAAGCACGATGGATAATCTGCCGCCCTATCTGCCGCACTTGCAGGCGGGAACCCTCAAGGCGCTGGGCGTGAGCTCGGGCAAGCGCTGGTTCGCGCTGCCGGACGTGCCGACGATCGCCGAACAGGGCTTCCCCGGCTTCGATGCGGCGCCCTGGTGGTACGTCGCCGCGCCGGCCGGCACGCCGGCCGAGATCGTGAAGAAACTGAGCGACGAACTGGTGAAGGCATCGAAGGCGCCAGACGTGATCAAGAAGATCCGCGACGCCGGTGCTGCCGAGCTCGGCGGATCGTCGGAGGATCTTGCCAAGCACATGGTCGCGGAGAACGCCAAGTGGAAGAAGGTCATCGAGGCTGCCAAGCTGGAGCCGCAATGACCCGCGAGCAGCTGCGCGGCACCATCCAGACGGTGATGGGGCCGATCGCACCCGAGAAGCTCGGCCGCACCCTGATGCACGAGCATGTGCTGTGCGACATCCGTCCGCCCGGTACGCGCTCGGACAACGATCTAGGTCCGGAAATCACGCTCGAGAACGTTTGGCAGATGAACTACGGCCGCGGGATCAAGCGCGCCGGCCGAAAGTACATGCTCGATCTCGAGGACATCGCCACCCGCGAGGTGGCAATGATGAAGCACGAGGGCGGTGACGCCATGGTCGAGCTGACGTGTGGCGGCCTCTCGCCCGATCCGGAAGGGTTGCGGCGCATCTCGGCCGGCACGGGCGTTCACCTGGTGATGGGCTGTGGGTACTACGTCAACGACTACCAGGATCCGCGCAATCAATCGCGAACGGTCGAGGATTTTGCGCGCGAGATGACCGGTCAGATCCTGGAAGGCGCCTGGGGTACCGACGTGTGCGCCGGCATGATCGGCGAGATCGGCTGCCAGTCTCCGTGGACGGACCTCGAGAAGAGGGTGATGCGC
>CAYZQZ010000159.1:0-8648 GCA_964480235.1 uncultured Reyranella sp.
ATCACACGATCGACGCCCGCCCTGTCCATCTCGGCCAGAAGCTCTTCCTTGCCGAGCGGCGCGCGGTGCGGCTCGGCGCGGGCAGGCCAGGGACGCTCCGGCGTGTTGGCGGCCCAGATGTGGACCTGTGCATCGCAGATCAGCATGGCAGTCGACCGCGCCATGGGCGCGCCTCCTCGAGTTGGGCGGCGAGCGAGAACAGTGTCTCCTCCGCGCCGTAGCGCGCCACGAAATGCAGACCGACCGGCAGACCGTCCGGCGTCGATTCCAGCGGCACCGACATCGCCGGCACACCAGTGGCATTGCACACCGCGGTGAACGGCGTCATGCGGGCCACTTCCTTCTCGAACTGCTCGGGCGAGCCGTCCATGTGCACCGTGCCGAGCGGCAGGTGCGTGCGCGCAACCGTGGTCGACAGCAGCACGTCGTATTTCCCGAGGAAGGCACCGAGCTGGCGGCCCGTGCGATGGAATGCCTGCACGGCGCGGATGTACTGCTCCGCGCTGACGGTGCGGCCGCGCTCGGCATAGATCCGCGTCACGGGCTCGAGGTCGCCCGGCCCCGGCACACGGCCTGCAGCACGGACCTGGATGTTGGTCCAGGTGTTGGCGCACATCACCAGCCAGAAGGCCGCATCGAGCATCGCGGCGTCGTAGTCGGGTGCCGCCTCCTCGACCTGATGGCCGAGACTCTCAAGGAGATGTGCCGCCCGTTCGATGGCGCCCACCAGCACCGGATCGAGGGGCTCGCCGCCGACCGGCTTGCGCAGGAAGGCCACGCGGAGCCCGCCCGGCGGCCGCTGCGTCGCCGCGAGAAACGTGCCGGTTGCTGCCGGCGCAGCGTAGGGATCGCCGGGAGCGCCGCCGGCCAGGGCATCGAGCAGCGCGGCACTGTCGCGAACCGACACCGTTACGGCATGCTGCGCCCCGGCTCCGGCCAGGGTCTCGCCGATCGGCGCCAGGCTGATGCGCCCGCGCGAGGGTTTCAGGCCGAACAGGCCGCACAGGGACGCCGGTATGCGAATCGAGCCGCCGCCGTCAGTGGCGTGCGCCATCGGCAGGCCACCGGCCGCGACGATCGACGCCGAACCGCCCGACGAGCCGCCGGGAGATAGATCCCTTCGCCACGGACTCACCGTCGCACCGCCGAACGCCGGCTCAGTTGTCGGCGCCAGGCCGAACTCGCTGGTGTTGGTGCGGCCCACGATCACCAGGCCCGCCTTGCGCATGCGCGCGACGGCTGCGCTGTCCGCGGCAGCAACCGGCTGGGTCGCAAAGAATTTCGATCCGACGGTCGTTACCTTGCCCGCACAATCGGCCATCAACTGCTTGATCACGAACGGCACGCCCATGAAAGGCCCGTCGCTCGGCGGCGGCGCATCGTCATAGAAGTCGGTGATCGCGTTCAGATCCGCATTGAGCGCGCGCAGATGCTCCACCGTCGCCGTACGCAGCTCCTCCGCGCCGATCTTGCGCGTCCGGACCAGTTCGCCGACGGCCAGCGCGTCGTGAGTCTTGAACAGCTCCTTCACGCCGTCAGTTCCGCCAACGCGCGAGATTGGCGGCAACGAAGGCATCGTCGTGCAGTTCGGGATAGGTGGCGTAGAGCCGGTCGATGCCCTCGGCCTGGCCGGGGCTCAGCTTCTCGTGCGGGTCGAGGCACTCGATCGAACTCATCAGCCCCTGCCGCCGCAGGATTTCGTGACACCCCGGGATGCAACCCGCGAAGTCGTGGTCGACGTCGAACACCACGCTGTTGCAGTCGGTCACGAACGAATCGAGCGCCAGCACCTCCGTTGGCAGCGCGCCGTCGCTCACCGAGAGCTTGAGCTTCTCCAGCAGCCTCACCGCCCCGCGTGTCCACACGCTCCAGTGTCCGAGCAGGCCGCCCTGGAAGCGCAGCATCACCTCGCGGTTGCCGGTGCGCACGAACAGCGGCGTCACGAGATCCGCGACGATGTGGTCGTCGTTGCCGGTATAGAGCGTGATGCGTTCCTCGGCATGGGCCTGGACGATGCCGAAGGCGACATCGAGGGTGCGGTAGCGGTTGAACGGCGCAACCTTGATCGCGACCACGTTCTCGATGGCGGCGAAGCGCGCCCAAAAGGCGCGCGACAGTGGAATGCCACCGACCGCCGTCTGCAGGTAGAAGCCGATCAACGGCATCTCGCGAGCGACCGCCGTGCAGTGTTCGATCAACTCGTCTTCGCTCGCGCCCTTCAGGGCGGCGAGCGATAGCAGCACCGCATGGTAACCCATCGACCGCGCCGTCTTCGCCTCTTCCACCGCCTGCGCCGTCCGGCCGACGGCGCCCGCGATCATGACCAGCGGCCGGTCCGTCCAGTCGCGTGCTGTCTCGATCGCCAGTTCGAGCACCGGCCGGTAGAGGCCAACCTCGCGGATGGCGAATTGCGTGGAATGCACGCCGACCGCCAGACCGCCCGACCCGGCATCGACGTAGTAGCGGCTGATGGCGCGTTGCGACGGTTCGTCGAACTTGCGATCCGGCCCGAGCGCCAACGGGTGCGCCGGGATCACCGCGCCGTGACGCAGCGTCGAGAGGATGGGCGCCGGCAGGTCGTTCCAATGCATGGTGACATCCTATCCCAATTCCGGCCCGGCCAGAGCGAAGACGTGGCTCGGTTTTTTCAATCCCGGCGCTTCGCCCAGGGTCATTCGCACGTAGCCACGCGGCGAGACCGCGCCGTGTTCCGTCAGCCAGTCCCGAAATCTGAGGTGCGCGTCGGGAACGTCGATGATGAACGGCGGCGAAACAGACCGCACCGCCCGGCAGAGCAGCGCCAACCCGATCTCTTCGCTGTCGGCAACCAACGGCCCGATCGAACTGGCCGTCCGGCCTTCGCGGCCCAGGACATAGCCCACGAGACTGCCCGCCCTGTCTTCGGCAACCCAGGCGATCGACGGCAGCCGCGCGCCGAGATGCGCCAGAAGGGCCGAGCGTTCCATGGCGCTGTGCTTCTGGTCGTAGTCCTGGATGCCCGCCATATCGGATGGCACGAAATGCCGGAGATGAACGGCCTCCGGCACGGCGGCGGCGTCGCCGGACGCCCTGTCGAGATGCCAGCGCGAGATCCGGTAGAGGTCACGGAATCCCAGGGCCAGATAGATCGGCCGACCCTGTTCCGTCGCATCGAGGCCTGCCACCGCGCCCTGCGCCTGCACGTCGGCGATGCACTTCTTCAGGAGCCCGGTACCGACTCCGCCGCGGCGCAATTGCTTGGTCACCAGCACCATGCTGATCCAGCACAATTTCGGCCCGAGCGGCAGGACCAGGGCGCTTGCCTGCCAGCGCCCCTGCTGCGCCATGCCATAGCCCCGGCCGTTGGCCAGCATGAATCGCCAGTCCTGCAGGTTCTGGTTCCATCCCGCCTCAATCGACAACGGCCACACGCCGTCGGCGTGTTCGGGTCCGATCCGCTCAACGGTCAGATCAGTATTGGCCATCGCGCACTTCGTAGTGGGTCGGCTTGTTGATGGTCGACAGGCCGCGCGACAGCCAGTCGGCGTTCCACTCGATCAGCTTCCCGAGCGGCACGCGAGGAGGTCCGAATTCCTTCACCATGCGGGCGGCGTTGTTGATCCAGCCCGTCGCGGCCGGCGTGCCGCTGAATTTGGGCGTCCGCCCCAGGAGCTTGCCGAACTCGGCGGCGACCTTGGCCACCTCGAAGGTCTCCGGACCGGTGACGTTGATCGGCGACGTCGGGGTCGTGGTGTGGGCCAGGCAGCGCAGCGCCACCTCGTTGGCGTCGCCCTGCCAAATCACGTTGGCGTGCCCCATGGTGAGATCGATCGTCTCTCCGTCGCGCACCTTGCGGCCGATGTCGTGCAGCACGCCGTAGCGCATGTCGATCGCGTAGTTCAGTCGGAACAGCCGGCCCGGCGTCCCGTGCAGGGCGGAGAAATACTCGAACATGCGCTCCCGGCCGACGCAGGAATTGGCATAGTCCCCCGGCGGCGGAATGGGCGGCGTCTCCTCGGTGGCGCCACCGCCCTCGACCGGAACGAAGGGATAGACGCAGCCGGTCGAGAAGGCCACGATTCGTGCGGCCTTGAAGACCTCGGCAACCATCGCCGGCACCTGCACATTCATCGCCCAGGTGAGCGGAACGTTGCCGGCCGCACCGAACTTGCGCCCTGCCATGAAGACGACATTGGCCGCCTTCGGCAGCTTCTCGAGCGCGGCGCGATCGAGCAGGTCGGCGGCAATCGGTTCCACTCCGGCCGCCTGCAGGCCCTCGCGGACGCCTCTCTCGCTGAAGCGCGCCACGCCGATCACGCGCTTGGACGACGCAGCACGCTTGGCCATGCGTGCGAGCGTCGGGCCCATTTTGCCACCGACGCCCAACACCATGATGTCGCCCGGCGTGCGCGCCAGGTCATCGACCAGTGCCTGAGAGGGCCGGGTCATGAATTCTTCCAGCGCTTCGACGGAATCGAAGCGGCCGGGCAGCGACTCTGGCAGCCGATTGGTCATTGCAGGCGTTCCTTCGGGGCCTCGGGCATGGGCTTCAGCGACTTGAAATCCATGTCAGCCCCCACTGCGAAGCCGGGACATCCCAGCGACGACAGGTCGAGCTTGCCCGAACGTGCGCGCAGCCGCACCGGACGGCCCTGTTGCCGCTCATAGAGCTTGGGGTGCGCAGTCAGGAATGCCTGCTGCTCTCCTTCGGGGGCCGCCGACATGCCGTCGATGAAATGATGGGCGTTGCGCTCGACGTGCGTGAGACCCAGCAACGAGACCAGCGCCAGGTCCTGCTGAACGCTGACGCCGGGCTGGGTCGTGAGATCCTCCGCCGACATGAAGTGCCCGGCACCGAGCTTCGCCACCCGTGCTGCGTTCAGGATCGACTTGTAGAAGCCCTTGCAGTTCTTAGTCGAGACGCCGGCGTAGCCGAGCTTTAGCGCCTGCGGGAAAGTGGAGAGTTCGCCATCGGATTCGTCGATGATCACCGGCCGGTATTTCGCCAGCGCCGTAACCGGCCGGCTGAGCGCCGCCTGTCGCTTGATCGGCTGCTCGATGAACAGCGTCGATTTCACCATCCGGGCCAGTGCCGGAGTCTCGTCGACCTTGCGCCACAATTCGACGATGCCGTCGACATCGTCGTACTGCTCGTTGCCGTCGAAGGTGCAGCGATAGTCGCCGGCCCCCGTGTCGAGCACCGAAGCGATCTTCGTCAGCCGGTCCAGGTCGGCCTTGATGTCACCACCGACCTTTAGTTTGTAATAGCGGCCACCGTAATACGAGACGACCTCTTCCAGCGTCTCGGGCAGGCCGTCATTCACGCGTTCCGACGCCGGCCGTTCGGCGGCAGTCAAGGGATCGACCAGCCCAACCGTATGACGCACGTCGATCGTCGGCGCGGGTCGCAGGCCGGCGAGGAATGCCATCAGATGCCTCGCCTCGATGTCGGGCGTCAGTTCGGTCGCCTCGATGGCCGGCATGTTAGTCGCGATCATCTGCGCAAACGACTGGCCTGTCGCCCTGCCGAGCGCATCCAGGATCGCGCGGTCGAGCAGCGCGGGTCCGTAGCTCGCCACCAGCGGATTGAGGCCCAGCGCGCCGCCGCGTTCGATCTGCCGGTGGTATGCGCCGGCGTAGTGGCCAAACGGCGTCTGGAAGCCCTGCGCGGTGTAGTGGCCGATCGCCAGATCCAGCGCCTGGCGCAACTGGTCGAGATTCTGTGCATCTGTGAATTGCGGGCTCTTCTCGAACCACTTGGCGGCGAGCGCCTCGGCCGCCACGCCTTCGCTCGTGCGCCCGTCCTCCAGAGCGATCCGCACTCGCACGATCGCCTGCGTGCCGTGCGTGACGGTGATGACGCCGAAGCGGAACGGCAGACGCAGGCGAAAGTCGCGTTCGAAGCGGTCGACAGCATCAACGCGGACCTTCACGAGATCTCCTCCAGCAGGGCCTGTACATATCCGATCATGCGGGCCGCGCAGGTCGGCCCGTCAGGCTCGTAAATGAACGGCTCCATCGCAACCCAGCCATCGTACCCCGTTTCCGCAAGTGCCCTCATCACCGGCCCGAATTTGTCCGTGCCCTGCCCTGGCCCCCTCTTGTTGCGATCGTTGAGTTGAACGTGCGCGATCATTCCGGTCGGCATCCAACGCCGGATCGCATCGGCCACCGGCTCCGGCTCCATTAGGGCCGCGGCGAGTGTATCGACCATCGACTTGAAGGCCGGATTTCCGATGCGCTGGATCACCGCCGAGGCTTCCGACAGCGTGTTGACGTAGTTGCAGTCCGGCCTTGCGAGTGGCTCCAGGCAATAGACGACGCCGGCCTTGTGCGCCGCGTCGGCGGCGATCGCCCAGGCATCTTCGACGCGCCTGGCGTCGTCGCCGCCCCTCACGCAGCGCTGTGCCGGCGAGCCATGCACGAGGTAGCTACCGCCGAGTTCGGCGCAAATCTCGACAGACGCGCGCAGCACGTCAACGCTCTTCTGCCATATGGCTCTGTCGGCGCTGGCGATCGACAGCCCGGCCGGCGCCGCCAGCAGCCAATGCAGACCGCTCACCTCGACGCCCGACTGCCGACACGTGTTCCGGATATCGCCACGCTTGCTCGCCGGCATGCGCCACGCCTCGTCGCCGAAGGTGAACAGCGCGATTTCGAGCCCACCATAGCCGAGGCCGGCCGCCAGAGCGCACTGCCGCTCGAACGGCAGTTCGCGGATTACCTCGTTGCACAGGGAGAATTTCAACGGACTCTCGGACTGCTTGACGGTGCGGAAGCGCTTCGCCAGTGTCGCCAAATGTGCGGCCGCGCATGAAAAATTTCAAATCCTCGCTGCTCCGCTACTGGCCGACCGTCGCGCTGTTCGCGACGCTTCTCGCGATCTGGCAACTCACGGTGAGTTACGCCGGCATCCGCGAGTATCTGCTGCCGGCGCCGCTCGCGGTGTGGAACGCGATGTGGCACGGCGAGATCAGTTGGGCGCAGCATCTGTGGTTCACGACCTGGGAGATCATCGGCGCGTTCCTGATGGCGGCCGTGTTCGGCGTCCTGCTGGGCGTCGGCATTGCCTGGTCGCCGCTGATCGCCAACGCGCTCGTTCCTTTCCTGGTGTTCGTCAACACTCTGCCCAAGGTCGCGATTGCGCCACTGTTTCTGATTTGGCTGGGCTACGGCATGTTTCCCAACATGCTGATGGGCGCGCTGATCGGTTTCTTCCCGGTGGTGATCAATACTGCGGTGGGCTTGAGCCAGGTCGAAGCCGACATGCTCGACCTCGGCCGAGTCTTCGCCGCGCCGAAATGGAAGATCTTCCTGAAGATCCGTATTCCGAACGCGCTGCCCTACATCCTGAGTTCCCTGAAGATCACCGCGACGGCCGCCGTTGTCGGCGCCATCGTCGGCGAGTTCGTGGCCTCGCAAAAGGGCCTGGGGTTCGTCATCACCACCACGCAGAGCAGCATGAACACGTCAGTGGCGTTCGCCGCCCTGATCTGGATCTCGCTGGTCGGCCTGGCGCTCTATGGCGCCGTCGTGCTGCTCGCCCATCTCTGGGCGCCGTGGGCTGAGGGAATCGAGTGAGTTGGGCCATTCAAAATGGGGCAAGGGAGAGGTGTCATGAACCGTGCATTGTCGTTGGCTGTCGCCGCGTTGCTCGCCGCAGGACCTGCGGCGGCTCAGGAAAAGTTCAATTTCGCGCTCAACTGGTTCGCCGTCGGCGACCACGCCGCCTACTGGGTGGCCCTCGAGAAGGGCTACTACAAGGCCAAGGGCCTCGATGTCACGCTCGAGAACTCCAAGGGCTCGGGTGATTCGATCGCCAAGGTCGACACCGGCCGGGCCGACGCCGGCCTTGCCGACGCCGCCGTCGTCATCGCGTCGAACGCACGCGGCACGACGATCAAGACCGTCGGCATGGTATTTGACAAGACGCCGCTCAACATCTTCAGCCTCAAGAGCAATGCCCTGCTGAAGCCCAAGGACCTCGAAGGCAAGTCTCTGGGCGCCCCTCCGGGCGACAGCCAGCGCCAGATGTTCCCGGCATTCGCCAAGGTGAACGGCATCGATGCGAGCAAGGTCACCTGGGTCAACATCGAGCCGGCCGCGAAGATCGCCGCGGTCGCCGAGAAGCGCATGGATGGTGTCGGCGACTACTCGACCGGCCTGCCGCTCTATGAGAAGGCCGCGGGCAAGGGCAATGTCGCCATGATGCCGTGGGCCGATTTCGGCTTCGACATGTACTCGATGTCGATCATCGCCAGCGAGAAGACCATGAAGGAGAAGCCCAAGCAGCTCCGCGCCTTCCTCGAAGCCTCCTACATGGGCTGGCGCGACGTCATGGCCAACCCGACGGAAGCCATGGAGATCCTGAAGAAGCGCGTGCCCGAGGTCGATGTCGAGGTGATGACGCCGAACCTGCTGATCGGACTGGGTCTGATGAAGACCGAGCGCTACGCGAAGAACGGCATCGGCTGGATCGACGAGAAGAAGATGTGCGACTCGGTCGACCTGGTGAACACCTACATGGGCCTGCCGAAGAAGGTCGAGTGCAAGGCAATCTATTCGACCGAGTTCTTCCCGAAGGTCGAGATGCCCAAGTAATCGTCGGCCGCAGGCGTGAGCAAGGAGCTGATCGACCTCTCACAGGTCGGCATGACGTACGAGGCGGC
>CAYZQZ010000160.1:0-8536 GCA_964480235.1 uncultured Reyranella sp.
GTCGATGCCCTAGCCGAGGCCGGCGGCTTCAAGGCGGCGTTTGCGCGCATCGAGAGGGAGCAGGGCGTCGACCTGAAGACCGACGCCGGCCGCTGGACGGCACGGGCGGCGCTGATCGCGGTAATCGAACCGTGGGTGGCGGGGCTCACGGCCGAGGAGGTGAGCGCCAAACTGAAGAAGGCCGGCGCGCTGTGGGCGCCTTATCTGACGTTCCGCGAACTCGCCAACGACCGCGATGCGGTGCACGATAATCCGATGTTCACCGTGCTCGATCAGCCCGAGATCGGCCGCTATCCGGTGGCGGCAACGCCCCTGCAATTCGGCGCCCTGCCGCGCGAGGCACCCACCGTCGCGCCGCTGCTCGGCCAGCACACCGACGAGATCCTGTCAGGCATCCTGGGCTTGTCGGGCGCGGAAATCGGCAAGCTCCACGACGAGAAGGTCGTTGCCGGCGCTCGATAGGATCCTGATCGCCGGTGGCGGCATCGGCGGCCTGGCCGCGGCGATGGCGCTCGCCCAGAAGAACATTCCCTCGCTGGTGCTGGAGAAGTCGCGGCGGCTGGGCGAGATCGGCGCCGGCATCCAACTCGGGCCCAATGCGTTCCACTGCTTCGACCGTCTCGGCGTCGGCGAGACGGCACGTAGGATGGCGGTCTATATCGACAGCCTGCGCCTGATGGACTCGATGGCCGACGGCGAGATCTGCCACATCGATCTCGGCGAGGCTTTCCGCAAGCGCTTCGGCAATCCCTACGCCGTGGTCCATCGCGGCGACCTGCACGGCGTTCTCCTGAAGGCCTGCCAGGACCATCCGATGGTCGAACTGCGCGTGTCGAGCGAGGTCACCGGCTACGAACCCGATGGCAACGCCGTCGTGGCGCGGCTCGCCGGCGGCAGCACCGTGCGCGGCGCGGCCCTCATCGGCGCCGACGGACTGTGGTCGAACGTGCGCAAGCAGATGATCGGCGACAGCGCCCGCGTCTCGGGACATACGACCTATCGTTCGGTGATCCCGACCGAGCAGATGCCCGAGGAATTGCGCTGGAACGCCGCCACGCTGTGGGCGGGACCAAAGTGCCACATCGTCCATTACCCGCTGTCGGGCTGGAAGGTCTTCAACCTCGTCGTCACCTATCACAACGACGCGCCGGAACCGGTCGCCGGCAAGCCGGTGCCAGTCGAGGAAGTTCGGCGCGGCTTCGGTCATGTCTGCGAGCGGGCGCAGAACATCATCCGTCATGGCAAGGACTGGCACATGTGGGTGCTGTGCGACCGCGACCCGGTGGATGGCTGGATCGACGGCAGGGTCGCCCTGCTGGGCGACGCCGCCCATCCGATGATGCAGTACATGGCCCAGGGCGCCTGCATGGCGATGGAGGACGCGGTTTGCCTGGCCGATTCTTTGGGCAAGCACGAGGAGTCGATCGCGGAGGGGCTGGCGAGCTACCGCGATCGCCGCGTATTGCGCACGGCCAGAGTGCAGCTCACTTCGCGCGCCATGGGCGATCACGTCTATCACCCCGCCGGTCCGCACGCCGCCTTGCGCAACGCGATCATGAGCGGCAAGAGCCAGGCGGAGTGGCTCGACGTGCTGGAGTGGATTTATGGGGGCAACGGGCTCGATTGAGCGTCTGGGGACCAGAGTCCTGGCCGGAATCTCGCTCGAATCTCGCTCCGGTGAGACGGGCTTAAGCTCGTAGAATAAGGCTTTTGGCGAAAGAATCTCGCTTCCGGCGGGCCCGCCCTCTGCGAGTCTCAAAAGCCCCCTCGCGCGCCGTGGTTGGCGGCACCGGGCTCAACTTGCCATCCAGCCGCCATCGACCATCAGATTCTCGCCGGTGATGAAGGTGGCCTCGTCGGAGGCCAAGAACAGGGCGGCATTGGCGACGTCCTCCGAGCGGCCGAGCCGTGGCAACGGTGTGCGGGCATGGCTGTATTCGATCCAGCGAGGCTCGACAGCGCGGCCACCTTTGCCGGTCAGGATCTTGCCTGGGGCAACGGCGTTGCAGACGATCGAGTTCTTTCCATAGTCGGCCGCGATCTGGCGCGTCATGTACACCACCGCCGACTTCGAAACGCCGTAGGAACAATCCTCGGGTGACGAGATCATGCCGTGCTGTGAGGAGATGTTGACGATTCGGCCACGTACTTCGTTGCGAATATCCTGGGTCAACATGCGGCGAACGGCGGCGCGGCACATCAGGAACACGCCGGTCACGTTCACGGCCATGACGTGATTCCATTCCGCGAGGCTGGTCTCCGTGAGCATTTTGCCGGATCGAACCACAGCGTCGTTGACTACGATGTCGAGCCGGCCGGTGGGTTCGGCGGCGCGGCGCACCGCCTCCTCGACATCGGCCTCACGGGAAACATCGCCCTGAAAGAACGGGACCTTCAGAATCCGATATGTCGGCTCGCCGCCCTCTACCACCTGGTCGGTGATGTCCATGAGCAGGAGCGTTGCGCCCTCGTCGTGGAATTTTCGGGCGATGGCACGTCCGATGCCGGACGAGGCGCCAGTGATCAGGGCGGTTTTGCCGGCGAGACGCTTCATCTTTGCCTCATGATCATGTCGCGCTCGAGCCTTGCCACCCAGCGCGCGAAGGGAAACAACAGGACGAAGAAGATCACTGCTGCGGCAGTCAGCGGCGTTGGATTGTAGGTCTGTTCCTGTGCCACGCGCGCCGAGCGCAGCAGCTCGGGCAGGGCGACCAGTGCTGCGATCGAGGTCGTCTTGACCAGCTCGAGCGAATTCGAGGCAAGCGGCGCCAGCACCCGGCTGAGCGCTTGCGGCATGATCACCAGGAACACGATGGCCAGTGGCCTCATGCCGAGCGCCCGCGCCGCTTCTCGCTGGCCGATCGGCACCGCCTCGATGCCGGCACGGAATATCTCGCCGTAGTAGCCGGAGTTGTTCAGCACCAGGGCGAGCACGCAGGCCGCGAACGAAGGCAGCTTCAGCCCGAGGAACGGCAGGCCGTAGAAGATCAGGATCAGCAGCACCAGCACGGGGAACGACCGGAAGAGATCGATCCAGATCAGCAGCGCCACGTTCAGGGGCTTGTTGTGAAAGGAGTAGGCGACGGCGATCGCCAGTCCCGTCGCCGCCGCGATCGGAAGGGTGACGAGGGCCAGCAGCGCCGTGACCTGCAGGCCTTGCCACAGCAGCGGCCAGATGCGGACGAAGGAATCCCAGTCGGCGAAATTGTCGATGAAGAGCTGCAGCGCCTCCATCAGCGATGCCCTCTTGCCGGGCGGGGGCCGAGGCCCTCGAGCCAGCGGCTTGCTACCACGAGAGGTACGAAAAACAGGAGATAGAACGCGGCCGCCAGGGTGAGCGGAGAGGGATTGGCGGCGATGGCCATGGCGCTTTGCGCACGGCCGAGCAGCTCGGGCAGCGATACGGCGGTGCCGAGTGCAGTTCCCTTGGTGATGGCGATGGCGCGGTTGGCGAGCAGCGGAACCGCGACCTGAATGGCCTGAGGCAGGATTACCCGGAACAGAATCAGGAAGAACCCAAGCCCGAGCGAGCGCGCGGCATCCCACTGTCCCTGCGGTACGGCCTGAATTGCCGACCAGAAGATCTCCGTGGCGAAGGCCGCCAGCACCAGGCCCAGCGACAATACCGTGGCGGCGAAGGGCGAGAACTGGATGTCAGCGTAGGGCAAGCCGAAATAGATGAAGATGATGACGACCAGCTGCGGCAGCGTGCGAAAAACGTCGACGAAGCCGATGATCGCAATGTCGGCAGCACGCACGCGCATGGCTCGCACAACGGCGAGCGCAAGGCCGAGGCCAACACCGACCACGATGACGAGAAGTGCCACTTCGACCGTGACCCAGAACCCGGCCAGTACGGATGGGCCGTACTGGACGAGGATCTGGCGGTTGAAGAAATTGTCGAGGAGTGGGTTCACGCCCTGACGAGGCGCACGGGCGTCAGTTGCACTTCAGGTCGTGGGGTTTGTCGTCGTAATTCTTGAAGCCCGGCGGGCCGTAACCCGGGAAGATCGTGCTGATCGACGAGCCCGGATCGACCTTGGCGCCGTACCATTTCTCGTAGAGCTTCACGAGCACACCGTCCTTCTTCATGCACTCGATCGCCATTTCCACCGTGTTGCGGTAGGCGGTGTCGTCGAGCCGGAAGGCATAACCGAAGTTTCGGCCGTTGAAGTCCTTGAAGCCGACCTTGATCGCCTTGTTCTGGCTGGCCGCGAACACCGTGGTCGGGATCTCGTTCAGGGCTGTGAAAGCGCGGCGTGTGATCACTGCCTGAACGGAATCGGGAAACGTCTCGTATCGCTGCACTTCGAACCCGTACTTCTCGGCATTGGCAGTTGCCCAGGTGTCGGAAATGGTGCCGCGATTGACAGCAAGCTGCTTGCCTTTGAGATCGTCAAAGCCGTTCATCGTGTCGGCGGCCCGGATCAGAAAGCCGTTGCCGGTGGCGAAAAAGGGCTCGGTGTAGAGCATGCGCTCGGCACGCTCGGCAGTGATGTTGAGCGGATTGACCGTGAACTCGATGCGCTTGGAGAAGAGCGCGGCGAAGAGCCCGGAGAAATTGATGTCGACGATCTCGACATCGGGCCGGCCGATACGCTTGGCGACTTCCTTGATCATGTCGACGCCGAAGCCCTCCGGTCCGTTGGTGCCGCGTACCATCCAGGGTGCGACGCCGAAATCAGAGCCGACGACCAGCGGCTTGTCCTTGGGATGATCGGCGTCCTGCGCGAAGGCCGCGCCGGCAAAAGATACAGCGGCCAGCGCCGCCAGCATGGAACGTGCAAACATACTCTTAACCCCCATATTCTTTGTGAGGACGCAAATCTCGTGCCTTAACCCGACGTGTTGACGCTGGCGCCGCCGTCGACCGGCAGCGTGACTCCGGTGATGAAATTGGCCTCATCGGACGCCAGAAACAGCGCGGCATTGGCGACATCCCAGCCGGTGCCCATCTTTCTGCGTAGCGGTACCTTGGCGTCCCGCATCGCCTCGATCTCGGCGCGGCTCTTCTTGAACTCGCGGGCTCGGGTATCGACGGCCATCGGCGTGTTCATGAGGCCGGGCAGAATGACGTTGGCGCGCACGCCGTACTGGGCGTTCTGGTAGGCAAGCTGCTCGGTGAAGGCGACCATTGCCGCCTTGGTCGCCTTGTAGGCGACGTAGGGATAGGTCGTGAGCACGGCCATCGAGGAGATGTTGATGATCGCGCCGCTGCCTTGGCTGCGCATGATCGGGATCACTTCCTTGCAGGCGAGGATGCAGCTCTTGAAGTTGATCGCGATGCATCGGTCGAGCGCCTCCTCGGTGATCTTGTCGAGCTCGGCGTCGCCGCCGGCGATTGAGACGCCGACATTGTTATGCAGCACGTCGACACGGCCCCAGCGCTTCATCGCGTCGGCCACCATGCCCTTGAGGTCGGCATGTTTGGTAACGTCGGCCTTGAAGGCGGCAGCGACACCCTGCTTCTGCTTGATCAGGTCGACCGTCTCCTGGGCGGACTCCAGACGGTGATCGACGCACAGCACCTTGGCACCCTCGCGCGCGAAGGTCAGCGCAGTGGCCCGGCCGTTGCCGACGCCTTCGCCTGGGCTCTGGCCTGCGCCGACAACGATGGCGACCTTATCCTTGAGACGCATGTCACGACACTCCCGGGATTGGATATTGCTTGAGCACTTCCTTGTACTGGGGCTCGTTGTCGATCTTCATCGTCGCGAGTACGCGGACCACCGCACAGTAGAAGGCCGTGGTCAGGACCAGGTCGGTCATGTGCTCGTTGCTGAGATGCTTCTTGATTTCGGCAAAGGTGGCGTCCGACATGCCGTTGTCGCGCACCATCTCGCGCGCACCCTTGAGCACCAGCTTGGCGAGCGGATCCAGGGTCGAAGGCTTGCCCTCAGTCTCGAGGAACAGGTTCTTGATGTCCTCGTCGGTGACGCCGAATTCCTTGCCTATCTTCACGTGATGCGTGAACTCGTACTCGGACTTCTCCATCCATCCCACCTGAAGGATGGCGAGCTCGCGCAGGCGCGGATCGAGCGTGCTCTTGTGGCGGATGTAGTTGCCGATGCCGTGGAAGGCGCGGGCCATGCCGGGCGAGTTGACCAGCAGGCGAGTCAGGTTGATCGGCCGCTTGAGCAGGTCCTTCTGGTCGGCCGGCAGCTGGTCGACGTCGATATAGGGCAGGCGGGCCATCTGTTTGCTTCCTCCTATTGAGCTTGGCTGTCGCGTTCCGGGCCCTGCAGGGTCACGCCGCCGTCGATTACCAGCACCTGGCCGGTGATGTAGCGGGCATGGTTGCTCAGCAGGAAGCGCACGCCCTGTCCGATATCCCAGCCGGTGCCCTCGATCTTGAGCACCGAGGCGTTGGCGCGCGTGCGACGGTTGGCTTCACTCATGCCGTTGCCGCGATTGACCATCGGCGTGTACATCGGCCCGGGACAGATGCAGTTGACCCTGATCCTGTCCTTGCCGTGATCGACGGCCATCGCCTGGGTAAGGCCGATCACTGCCTGCTTTGAGACGGTGTATGTCGTGAGGCCGCGCGGTCGCAGTGCCGAGATCGACGATATGTTGACGATGGCGCCGCCTTTCGCGGTCTTGATCATCGCCGGGATCGCGTGTTTGGAAAGCAGGAACATCGTCTCGACATTGACCTGCATGACGCGGCGATACTCCTCGGGCTTTTCGTCGACCACGCTGCCGCGGCTGCCGATGCCGATGTTGTTGTCGAGAAAGTCGAGTCGGCCCCAATGATCGACTGCGGCGTCTACCAGGCCACGGCAGTCGCTTTCCCTGGTGGCGTCGAAGCCGTGGGCAATCGCTGTGCCGCCCTCAGCCTGGATCATCTCGACCGTGCGGTCGGCCAGTTTCTTGTCGAGGTCGGCCACGACCACCTTGGTGCCGGAGCGGGCAAGCAGGATCGCTGCCGCTCGTCCATTGCCGATGCCGTCGCCGGCGGCACCACCGCCCGACACGATGGCCACCTTGCCGCTGAGGCCGAGATCGTCTTCCGGACCCTTCATTTGACGACATCCCATTCGATCTTGAAGGCGTCACCCTGGGGCTTGATGTACCCCGCATTGGCGCCGGGGAAGTGGGCGGGGCAGAGCAGGGCGTTGCTCTCCACGCAGTCTTCAAGGAGCTTGCGGCGGCTGCGTGCCGACATTTCCTGGTCCCAGCAGAACTGGCTCGACCATTCGGGGTAATAGACCTGAATCGGATGATGCATGATATCGCCCGAGAAGGTCGCCTGCTTTCCGCCGTCCCTGAGGTTGATGGCGATCGAGCCCGGCGTGTGACCGGGATAGTCTCTGATGGTAAGCAGCGGGTCGGGCTGGTGATCGGAATCGATCATGACCGCCTTGCCGGCCTCGACGACGGGCAGCACCGAATCGTCGAACGAGCCGTCATTGACGACACCTTCGCCCTGCTTCTTGCGCTCGCTTTCCCAGTGAGTGTACTCGCGCTTGGCGAACAGGTACTTCGCGTTCCTGAAGGTCGGCACCCAGCGGCCGTTCTCGAGTTTGGTATTCCAGCCCACGTGATCGACGTGCAGGTGGGTGCACATCACGAAGTCGACCGAATCGGGGTCGCAGCCGCAGGCCTTCATCCGGTTGAGGAACGGCGTGTCGAGCTTGTTCCAGCCGGGATTGTGCCGCTGCTTGTCGTTACCGAGGCAGGTGTCGATCAGGATCGTGTGCTTGCCGGTCTTGACGATCCAGGTGTGCACCGAGCCGATCAACCGGTCGTTGGTCGGATCGACATGGTCGGGGCACATCCAGCCCTTGTGGGCGTCGAAGGCCGCCTGCTCGAACTTCGGAAACATGCGATTCGGCCGGAATCCGGCGGCGCAGAGTTCCTCGACCTTCTCGATGGTGGCGTTGCCGATGCGTCGCACGGTCATTCTGCTGGCTCCCTAGAAGGTCACGACGCTGCGGATCGACTTGCCCTCATGCATGAGATGGAAGGCATCGTTGATCTTCTCGATGGGCATGACGTGGGTGATCAGCGAGTCGATGTCGATCTTGCCGTCCATGTACCAGTCGACGATCTTCGGTACGTCGCGCCGGCCCTTCGCGCCGCCGAAGGCCGTGCCCATCCAGTGCCGGCCGGTCACCAGTTGGAACGGCCGGGTCGATATTTCCTGGCCGGCGCCCGCGACGCCGATGATCACCGACTTGCCCCAGCCGCGATGGCAACATTCCAGCGCCTGGCGCATCAGCTTGGTGTTGCCGACGCACTCGAAGGAATAATCGGCCCCGCCGTCGGTCAGTTCCACGAGATGCGCGACGAGATCCTTGTCGCCTAGGTCCTTCGGGTTGACGAAATGCGTCATGCCGAATTTGCGACCCAGCGCCTCGCGGGCAGGGTTGAGGTCGACGCCGACGATCATGTTGGCGCCGACCATGCGGGCGCCCTGCACGACATTGAGGCCAATGCCGCCCAGGCCGAATACCACGACGTTTGCTCCGGGCTCGACCTTGGCCGTGTTGATCACGGCGCCGATGCCGGTGGTGACGCCGCAGCCGATGTA
>CAYZQZ010000161.1:0-8530 GCA_964480235.1 uncultured Reyranella sp.
CCACAGGCTTGCTCCATTTGCTTGCCACCGCCTCGCTCCATTTCCTCCGCCAGCCCGGCCGCACCTTCGCGGTCCAGACCGTCGGTGATCAGCAACACGACGGCGCCCTGCCCGAGGACCCGGCGCGACCACTTGTTGTTGAACTCGTGGAGCGTCTGTCCGATGCGGGTGCCACCGGACCAATCTTCGACCTGCGCGGAGGCTTTCTCAAGCGCTATATCCACGTCCCTATAACGCAGGGCCCGGGTCACGTTGTTGAGCCGCGTGCCGAAGGTGAAGCCAAAGACCCTGTCCCGGTCGTTGGTAATCGCATGCATGAAATGCAGGAACATGCGGGTGTAGCGGGACATCGAGCCCGAGATGTCACACAGGATCACCAGAGGCGGCGGCCGGCGGCGCGGCACGCGGCGGCGCAGGTCGATCAGCCCCTCGGGACGCAACGCCCGGCGCATCGAGGCGCGAAAGTCGATCCTCGGACCGCGCCGCGCGGCGCGATAGCGCCGCGTACGACGCTCCGGCACGGGCAGGCGCAGCCGTGAGATGGCACGCAGCGCCTGGTCGATCTCGGCCTGGGTCATCTGCTCGAAATCCTTGTGCTGCAGGACCTCGCGCTCGGAAACCGTGAAGGTCGCCTCGACCTCCACTTCGGGCGGCTCGCCCTCCTCTTCCTTCGGCGCCTCGCCCTTTCCCGGCTGCAGCGCGTCCTGCAGGCGGCGGCTGAGCTGCTTCTTGTCTTCCTCGGCCGGCACGCTGACCGACGGCAGGAGCATCTCCATCATCTTCTCGAGCAGGCGCGGATTGCGCCAGTAGACGTGGAAGGCCTGGTCGAAGATCTCGCGCTGGTCGCGGCGATTCACGAATACCGAATGAAGCGTCCAGTAGAAGTCGTCGCGGTTGCTAAGGCCAGCCGCTTCGACCGCTTCGATCGCGCGCAACACCTGGCCGGGCCCGAGCCTGAGCCCTGCGGCGCGCAAGGTGCGCGCGAAATGGACGATGTTCCCGGCCAACCGGCCGTGCGGCGCGCCGCCTCCGTCAGGCGTCGCCGGCTGTTCGGGCAACGCATTCATCGTCCGGTCAGCCGAGCGGTTGGGCGGCGATGTCCGCCTTCACCTTCTGAAGGATTTCCGCCGCTTCCGATCCCTGCAGGCGCTGGATGTCGTCCTGGTACTTGAGCAGGACGCCCAGCGTGTCGTTGACCGTCCGGGGATCGAGGTCCATCGCGTTCAGTTCGGATAGCGCCGTCGCCCAATCGATCGACTCCGCGACTCCCGGCGACTTGAAGAGGTCGAGCTTGCGCAGTTCCTGCACGAAGCCCACGACCTGCCGCGACAGCCGCTCACCCGCGCCCGGCGCCTTGACCTTGAGGATTTCCAGTTCGCGCTTGAGGTCGGGGTAGTCCACCCAGTGATAGAAGCAACGCCGCTTGAGCGCGTCATGGATCTCGCGGGTGCGGTTGGAAGTGATGATCACGATCGGCGTCTGCGCGGCCTTGATGGTGCCCAGTTCGGGGATCGTCACCTGGAAGTCGGACAGCACTTCCAGCAGGTAGGCCTCGAACGGCTCGTCGGTGCGATCGAGTTCGTCGATCAGCAACACCGGCGCCCCCTGGACGCTGGGCTGCAGCGCCTCGAGCAGCGGCCGGCGGATCAGGAAGCGCTCATCGAAGATGTCGGAGGCGAGCTCGTCGCGGTTGTGCACCCCCTGCGCCTCGGCCAGGCGAATCTCGATCATCTGGCGCGAGTAATTCCATTCATAGACCGCCGAATTGACATCGAGGCCCTCGTAGCACTGCAGGCGGATCAGTGGCCGGTTCAGCGTCGCGGCCAGGACCTTGGCGATCTCGGTCTTCCCGACGCCGGCCTCGCCCTCGCAGAACAGGGGCCGGCCGAGCTTCAGCGCGAGATACAGGACGGTCGCCAGACTGCGGTCGGCGATGTAGTCGCCGCCCTTCAGCAGGTCGATGGTGGCGTCGATGGAAGCGGGTTTGTCGGAGGCCATGGGCGTCCGGTATGATCGGAAAATCGCGCCAATTCAAGTATTTGGGAGGTAACCATGGCAGGCGAGGTATTCCGGGGCCGCACCGCGGTCGTGACCGGCGGCGCCCGCGGCATCGGTCTCGCCTGCGCTGCACGGATCGCGGCGGGTGGCGGGCGGATTGCCCTGTGGGATCGTGACGTGGATCGCGCCAGGCAATCTGCCGCAGCGTTGGGCGATGCCATCGCCGTGCAGGTCGACGCCACGGACGACAAGTCGATCGCCGATGCGTTAGCCAAGACCGAAAAGGACCTCGCCGCACCGGACATCCTTGTAGCCAGCGCCGGAATCACCGGCCCGAACACGACAGTGGCCCAGTATCCGATCGATGCCTGGCGGCAGGTGATCGACATCAATTTGACCGGCGTGTTCCTGACCAACCGTGCCGTCGTGCCCGGCATGACGACGCGTGGCTGGGGCCGAATCGTCAACATCGCGTCCGTCGCCGGAAAGGAAGGCAACCCGAACGCCTCGGCCTATTCGGCATCCAAGGCCGGCGTCATCGGTCTCACCAAGTCTCTTGGCAAGGAACTTGCGACAAGCGGCGTGCTGGTGAACTGCGTGGCGCCGGCGGTGGTCAAGACGGAGCTCTTCAGCCAGATGACCGAGCAGCACATCCAGTACATGCTCTCGAAGATTCCGATGAACCGCTTCGGCGAAGTCGAAGAGGTCGCGGAGATGGTGGCCTGGCTCGCCTCGCCCGCCTGCACCTTCAGCACCGGCGCCACGTTCGATCTCTCCGGCGGAAGGGCGACGTACTGATTCAAACTTTCTCATGCTGAGGAGGCTGCCCCTCAATCCTTCGGGATAAACTCCGCAGCCGTCTCGAAGCATGGGCCACACATCCGACGCTTGCACACCCTTCGAGACGCAGCCCTGCGGGCCGCTCCTCTGGGTGAGGTTATTGGGAGGCGACCGAAATGAGTTTGCATGAAATGACCCTGACCGAGCTGAGCGCCGGTCTCTCGGCGAAGAAATTCTCCTCGCGCGAAGTCGTCGACGCCTTGCTTGCCCGCATCGCGAAGGCGGACGGCAAGCTTCACTCCTTCGTCGAGGTCTATGCCCGCGAGGCAAGGGATCTCGCGGATGCCGCCGACAAGGCGCGTCTATCAGGCTTTCCCCTGCCCGCCCTGCACGGCCTCCCGATCGCCTACAAGGATCTGTGCGACATCAAGGGCCGCATCGGCACTGGCGGCTCGAAGATGTGGCAGCAGCGCGTCGCCACGGAGACGTCGGCAACGGTCGAGCGGCTCACCGCCGCCGGCATGATCCCGCTGGGCAAGCTGCATATGGTGGAGTTCGCCTTCGGCGGCTGGGGCACCAACCCGTTGATGGGCGCGCCGTGGAATCCCTGGGACCTGAAGACCCATCGCACGCCGGGCGGCTCGTCGAGCGGCACCGGCGTCGCCGTCGCGGCGCGGCTGACGCCGGCCGGCATCGGCAGCGACACCGGCGGCTCGGTGCGCATACCCTGCTCCTTCAACGGCCTGATCGGCCTGAAGGTCACGTTCGGACGCATCAGCCTGCACGGTACGATGCTGCTCAGCTGGACGCTCGACTCGATCGGCCCGATGGCCCGCTCGGTCGAGGATTGCGCGCTGATGCTGAACGCGCTTGCCGGCCCCGATCCGCGCGACCCGACGACCCTGGGACAGCCGCTCGAGGACTTCACGACGGCAACCAGAGGCGGTTCGATCAAGGGCATGAAGATCGCCGTGCCTGATGAGACTCAGCTTCCGCCCTGCCACGCCGACGTGCTCGCAGCCTGGAAGGCCTCGGCCAAGGTGCTGGCAGGACTTGGAGCGGTCATCGAGGTGGTGAAATTCCCCAGCGGTTACTTCGATCTCGGCCCCTCGGTCGGCTCGATCTCGGCCTCTGAGTTGTGGTCGCTGCACCGCGACTGGATCGAGGACATGAGCAAGCCGATCGGCGACGGCGTGCGCGGCCGCGCCATGGCGGCCAAGACCTTTGCCCCGGCCGTCTATGCCGGCGAACTGCGCCGCATGGCGCAGCTGCGCGCGTCGTTCCATGCCTGGATGGCCCAGTATGACGCGCTGCTGACGCCGACGCTGGCGTCCGCCGCCATTCCGATCACCGAGGTCGACGAGACGTCGCCCAACATTTCGCTGATGACCCGCCCGGGCAACTATCTCGGCCTGTGCGGGCTTTCGATGCCGGCCGGATTCTCGGCCGGCCTCCCGGTCGGCATCCAGATCCTTGGGCGGCCTTATGCCGAGGGCAAGGTGCTGAAGATCGGCAAGGCCTTCCAGGACGCCACCGACTTCCACAAGAAGGCGCCGGACCTGAAGGAGTTGGGGATCTAATCCGCTTCCTCCCCCGTCATCGGGGGAGGTGCCACCGTCACGCTGTGACGGAGGCATCATGAGCGACCGACACGCTGCTCATGCCCCCTCCGCCCGCGAAGACGCGGGCACCTCCCCATTTGAATGGGGAGAAAAGCTCATGACCGTTGCGGCATGCCCTCCGGGACGACGGTCTCGATGATCGAGGAATCGAGCGCTTCGTAGTCGTGATAGCCGATCGTCTTGTAGAGCTCGGCACGGGTCTGCATCTCGCCGATCATGTTCTGGGTGCCGCCGTCGCGCCGGATCGCGGCATAGAGGCGTTCCTGCGCCTTGTTGGCGACGCGGAAGGCCGAGACCGGCCAGATCACCATCCGGTAGCCCATCTCCTGGAATTCCGACGCCGTGAAGAACGGCGTGCGGCCGAACTCGGTCATGTTGGCGAGAAGCTTCACGCCCGGCATCGCCTTGGCAAAGGCGCGGAACATCTCAGCGGTGGTCAGCGCCTCGGGAAAAATCGCATCCGCTCCGGCTTCAAGATACTTCTTCGCGCGCGCCACGGCGCCATCGATGCCTTCGCTGGCGGCCGCGTCGGTGCGGGCGATGACCACGAGATCGCGGCGCGCGCGTGAGGCGGCATGGACCTTGGCTGCCATGTCGTGGGCGTCGGCGAGCTTCTTGTCGTTCAGATGGCCGCATTTCTTGGGCAGAAGCTGATCCTCGATATGGACGGCGCCCGCGCCCGCTTCTTCGAAGGCCCGCACCATGTGCATCACGTTCAGTGCCTCGCCGTAGCCGGTATCGCCGTCGACCAGCACCGGCAGTCCGGAGGCGCGGGCGACCTGGCGGATGAAGAAGCAGACTTCGTCGACCGTGATCACGCCGAGGTCGGGCAGCCCCATCGAGGCCGACATGCCGGCGCCCGAGAGATAGGCAGCCTCGAAGCCCGCAGCCTTGGCCTGCAACGAAGCATGGCCATTGTGGGTGCCCGGCATCTGGAGGATGCCCGGCCGCTCGAGCAGCGCGCGGAATCGGCGTCCTGCGCTGTGGGTCGGCAGATCGGCGGCGACCAGATAAGACATGGTTTTCTCCTCAGGCTCTTCGGCGGCCCGACCAGCCGACCATCAGGCCGGCGCTCACGATCAGGGCGGTGCCGAGCCAGACATAGAGGTCCGGAACCTCGCTGAACATCAGGTATCCCACGATCACCGATCCGATCATCTGCGTGTAGTTGAACGGCGCTATGAAGTTGGCCGAAGCGTAGGTCATGGCGCGGGCGACGCAATAGTGCCCCAGCGCGCCCATGGCGCCGGTCGAGAAGAACAGCGCCCAGTGCTGCCAACTCCTGGGAGTCGTCCAGACGAACGGCACGACGCAGGACATGATCACCGAGCCCAGCAGCACGCTGTAGAAGATCGAGGTCGCGGGATGGTCGATGCCGGCCAGCCGCCGGATGTAGATCTGATAGATCGCGTAGCAAAGGGCGCTGCCGAGCAGCAGCAACGAAGCCGGCTGAAACACCGAACTGCCCGGCCGGATCACGATCAATACGCCGACGAATCCCAGAACGACGGCGCCGAGTCGGAGCGCCGTGATCCGCTCGCCGAGCAGCGGCCAGGCGAGGAACACGACGGCGAGCGGCGCCACGAACGAAACCGCGATCGCATCGGCGACGCCGACATACTTGGCGGCCGTGAAGTAGCAGAGCGTCGAGAGCAGCATCATCACCGAGACGATGGCCTGGGATCCGATGTGCCGGGTGTGGAACAGACGAGTCCCCATGCGCGGCATGAAGACCAGGGCCACGAGCACGAGATGCGTTGTGATGCGAAACCACACGACCTGCTTGGGATCGTACTGCTCGCCCAGGAACTTCACGATGCCGTTCATCACCGGGAACAGCGCGCAGGCCGCCAGCATGAACAACATGCCCAGCAGCGGACGATGGCGGCGCTCCGGCGTGCTGCTTCGCCCCTCGCCCGTCACGGCAGGCGACCGCTCATCGCAGGCGACCACTCATGGCAAGCGACAGGTAACCTGGTCGGCGAAAACCGGCGTCCCGGGAACGAACTCCGACTTGTAGGTCGGGTGCTTGGCCAGCGTGCAGCCCTTCGGCAAAGAGGCCGGGTCGACATCGAAGCGGATGAAGTCGTCGGGCTCCATGGTCGTGATCGAGAGGAATTTCGTGGGCTCCGGCAGGGCGTAGCGCATGACATAGACCAGGTTGCGCGGCGTCGACCGCTGGGGCGGCGTGTGCTGCTCGACCTGCTTGTTGCGCGGCATCGGCATGCCGGGGTCTTCCTTCTTGTCGCCGGCTTCGCGATCCCATTCCGGAGGCGTGAAGACGGCGGGATCCTCGATGCGCACGCTGAGCGTCGGCGGCGTCGGCGGACGGAATTCTTTGCCCCCGGTATTCAGCCAGGTGAGGAAACCCACCTTCTGCAGTTCGGGCAGCATGTCGGCGGCGAGCGCCCGGGCCTCCTCGGGGCTCACCTTGCCGTCGCCGTTCTCGTCGATCGGCGGAATCTCGTCCTCGCTAGAATAGGGATCGAAGCGCCAGACCAGTTCAAAATGGGTGATTTTGCCGTCACTGGTGATCACCCTCACCTGCTGGGAAATCCAGATGTGCGGATGCGCCAGCGCGATCGAGGGCGCCAGCAGGGCGATCAGCGAGAGCAGTATGCTGAGTGCGTTCTTCATGGCTGTTTTCACGGCACTTGCTTTCAAGGGGGCGGAACCTGCCTCGGCTTGCCATCCTGGTCGATGGCCACGAACACGTAGGTGCCATGCGTGACCTGGATCTCGGTCGCGTCGTTGCGCCTCTGCATGACAGTCTCGAGGTCGATCGTGATGGAAGTACGGCCGATCTTCGCGACCTTGCCGTAGATCGAGACCATGTCGCCGACCTTGATCGGCTGGACGAAGGTCATGGCGGTGATCGCGACAGTGGCGACGCGGCCCTTGGCGACCCGGGCCGCCATCGCCCCGCCGGCAATATCCATCTGCGACAGCACCCAGCCCCCGAAAATGTCGCCGTTACCGTTCATGTCGGCGGGCTGGGGGACCGTCCGGATGATCGGTTCGCGCTTCTGGTCAGCCATCTGTCCCCTGCCGGATATTGTTGATTTTCCGCGATTTTACTACCATATCGGGGGTAACGCGGTCATCGGCGAACCCCTCGCGCGGCCGCAAAACGACAAGAAGAAGCAATGGCCAAGAAGTCCAGCAGCAAAGGCGGCGACCTGTTCGAACGGTCGGGCGGCAAGAAGGCGCCCGCGGCGAAGGACAATTCGTATACAGCGCGCGACATCGAGGTGCTGGAGGGGCTTGAACCCGTCCGCAAGCGCCCCGGCATGTATATCGGCGGTACCGACGAGCGCGCGATGCATCATCTGGTCGCCGAGGTGCTCGACAACGCCATGGATGAGGCTGTCGCGGGTCACGCCGACACGATCCATGTGGAACTGCTGACCGGCAACAGGGTCCTGATCCGCGACAACGGCCGCGGCATCCCCACCGACCCGCACCCCAAGTACAAGCCCAAGTCGGCGCTCGAGATCATCCTCACCACGCTCCATTCGGGCGGCAAGTTCAACAGCAAGGTCTACGCGACATCGGGCGGTCTGCACGGCGTCGGCGTGTCGGTGGTCAATGCGCTGAGCGACGAGCTGGTCGTCGAGGTGGCGCGCGACCGGCAGTCGTGGGTCCAGACGTTCTCGCGCGGCAAGCCCACCAGCAAGCTCAAGTCGACCGGCCCCGCCCCCAACCGGCGCGGCACGACGGTAACGTTTCATCCCGATCCGGACATCTTCGGCAAGCAGGACTTCAAGCCTGAGCGGCTCTACGCCATGGCCCGCTCCAAGTCGTATCTGTTCCGCGGCGTCGAAATCCGCTGGAAGTGCGACCCCAAGCTGCTCGGCAAGAACTCGGAAGTGCCTGCCGAGGAAAGTTTCCATTTCGAAGGCGGCTTGAAGGATTACGTGATCTCCGAGATCGGCCAACGGCCGACGGTGGTGCCGCAGCCCTTCGCCGGCGAGGCCAAGAGCGAGAGCAACGGCACGAATGGCGGCTCGAATGGCGGCGGCAAGGTCGAATGGGCGGTGTGGTGGCCCAACGACGAGGAAGGCTTCGTCCGCTCCTACTGCAACACCGTGCCGACGGCCGAGGGCGGCACGCACGAATCCGGCTTCCGC
>CAYZQZ010000162.1:0-8518 GCA_964480235.1 uncultured Reyranella sp.
GCCTGCACTTCATCCGCGAGCCGGGCACCGAGGTCGAGGGCGCGCCGCGGCCGATGCCGCTGGTAATCACCCACGGCTGGCCGGGTTCGATCGTCGAATTCCTGCACGTCATCGACCAGCTCGCACACCCGGAGGATCACGGCGGCGATCCGCTCGATGCCTTCGACGTGATCGCGCCGTCACTGCCGGGCTACGGCTTCTCCGGCCCGCCGATCCGCGACGACGGCACACAGGGTCCGATCGGCCCGCGCGCCATCGGCAAGCTCTGGCACCGGCTGGTGCACGAGAAGCTCAACTACCGCCGGCCCTATGGCGTGCAGGGCGGCGACTGGGGCGCCGTGATCTCATCATGGTGCGCCTTCGATCATCCGGCGAAGGACGAAAGGGACGACTGGAAGTCGGGCGTGGCCGGCCTGCATCTCAACATGATGGGGCTGCGGCCGGGCATCGACCTGAAGACCGCGAAACTCAGCACCGACGAGCAGGCGTGGCTCGCCAGGATGGGCCCGGATCTCGACGACAAGGTCGCCTACCAGCGCATCCAGGCGACGCGGCCACAGACGCTCGGCGTGGCCCTGACGGATTCACCCGTCGGTCTCGCCGCCTGGATCGCCGAGAAATTCCAGGCCTGGAGCGACTGTAACGGCGATCCGCTCAGGCGCTTCTCGATAGACCTGCTGCTCGACAACATCATGGTCTACTGGCTGACCGGCACCGCCGGCACCGCGACCTGGCTTTATCGCGGCGTGACGCAGCAGCATCCACGCGGCCTGCCGCCGGGCGAGAAGGTGACGGTGCCGACGGCGTTTGCTGCGTTCCCCGCCGACCTGGCGCCGGCCCCGCCCCGGGAATGGATCGAACGCTGCTACGAGCTGCGCCGTCACACCGTCATGCCGTCGGGCGGCCACTTCGCCGCCCTGGAGGAGCCCAAGCTCCTGGTCGAGGACATCCGGGACTTCTTCCGGCCGCTACGCTTCGGCGCCGCCAACGACTGAGATTCGGGCACGGAATCTCGCTGGCGCCCCCCAAGGGCTCACGGCGGGAAGATTCCCCTCCGATTCCCGCGATTTTCCCCCTTGGACGGGAACGATTTGAGCCTGAGCGGACGGGCTTTTCGGCCGTTTTTCCCCTCTCGCCCCCCCTACTACACGTCTCAGGAAAAGGTCGCCGTCGCCTGGGTCGCGATCGTGCCCTTCGGCGTCACTGTCCAGAGTTCGGCCCCCTTGCCGTCGGCCGTCGGCCGGCCGATCACGTCGAACGGCGAGGTGTCGAACAGCGGGGCGCGGGCGCGGACCGCGATCGTCTTGACCTTCCGGTCCGGTGCCGAATCGCGCAACAGGTCGAAGATGCACTGCTGGGCGAACGGTCCATGGACGACCAGGCCGGGATATCCCTCGGTCTCGATGCAGTAGGTCCGGTCGTAGTGGATGCGGTGCGGATTGAAGGTGATCGCCGAATAGCGGAACAGCATCACCGGATCAGGCTCGATGGTGCGGCGCCACGGGACGTCCTTGGGCGCCGCCTCGCGCACCGGCGTGCCGCTCTTTTCGCCGGGCTTGGGATCCTCCCGGAACACCGTCGAATAGGACTCGGTCCACGCCAGCCCGCGCGGCGTGAAGATGCGGCGGGTCTGGGTGGTCACGACCAGCGTGCCGGTGCTGCCCTGGCGCAACTGGATGTCCGTGAACTCGGTCTCGCGCCTGAGCTTGTCGCCGACGCGAATGTCGCCGTCGAATGTGAACGTGGAACCCGCATACATGCGCCGCGGCATCGGGATCTCGGGCAGCACGCCGCCCGCGAAAGCCGCGCCGTCGCGGCCAAGCTGGTTACGGCGGGCATAGGAATGCAGATAGAGCAGATGCCAGCCCGGCGCGATCGGCTCGCCAGGTTCCGGCACCTTCTCTTCGCGGTCGAAGGTCGCCAGCATCGCCTTGATCGGCGCCTGGGTGACGACGTCCTCGTCCTCGATCTTGCGGCCGAGTTCCTTCCTGAGCGGCTCGATGTCGATGGTCATGCTTCTTCCTCCCGATGTCGGCCGAGCATATTGGACTCGCCGCCGCGATTCGCCCGCCGCGCGCACCCGGAATCGAGTAGCTGCCGCAGGTCGAAAGCGCGTCTGGGCAGCGCGGTGTGCCTGCACCACTCTCTTAGCGGCGCCTTGCAGATCGCATCGTGAACCGAGGAGAAGCACCGCCGCCCGGTCCGGCACCGCGTCGTGACGGTGAGGGCAACATGACGTTCTGCCAGGCCATAGCCAATGCACTTCTCATCGTCTTCGCGTCGGCTGCCGGCAGATGCACCCGGGTGTAGCCGCGCAGGCCCCAGGCACCCTTCACGGGCGAGAAAATCGCAGCCTCCGCCGCGACCAGCATTTCCTGTTGCCCGGGCGTCAGCTTCACAACGGCCGAGTTCGCATCTGGATACCCCATCGACGCGAACACCTTGCCGCCGGCGCGGAAGTCGGGATGGCCGCCATGTCCGCCTTCGCTCGCGCCCTCCAGCGAGAGGGCCATCTTGCGAAACGAGGCCGGCGTCATTCGGCGGCGACGGCCAGCCCCATCTGCTCGCAGGTCGGCGCCACGTCGGACACCGTCGCGCGGCGCATGTCGCGCTTGTAGCGCTGATCGTCGAAATCCATGCCGCGATGCATGGTGCAACGGTCGTCCCACATCACGAGATCGTTGACCCGCCAGCGATGGGCATGGACGAACTGGCGCTGGGTGGCGTGGTCGATCAACTCCTTGAGCAGCCGCTCGGCGTCGCCCTTGGCCATGCCGCGGATCGACCCGGCGTGGCTCGCGAGATAAAGGCTCATGCGGCCGCTGTCGGGCAGCCGCCGCGCCAACACCTGGGGCACCGGCTCGAATGCCTTGCGCTCGGCCTCGTCGAAATCGGTGAAACCCAGCTTGGCGCGCGACGTCATCAGCGAATGCTCGGCGACCAGGCCGTCGATCCTCCGCTTGGTGGCCTCGGGCAGCGCGTCATAGGCCGCGCGCAAATCGGCGAACTCGGTATGGCCACCGATCGGCGGAATCGAACGGCCGTGCAGAATCGAGCAATAGGCCGGCAGGCGCTTGAACGAGGAGTCGGTGTGCCAAAGCCGGTTGCCGAGCTGGTACAGGCGCACCCGGTCGTTGGCGGCCAGGATGTTGTTGTTGGCGTCGAGGTTGCCGACGTCGGCCATCTTCTCGTCGAGCCGCATCTTGTGATCCGCGCGCAGCTTGAACACGGACGTCTCGAGCGGTCCGAAATGGCGCGCGAACTCGAGATGGCTTTCGTCGCTGAAGGTCTGGTCGGGGAAGATCAGGACCGCATATCTGGTGAAGGCGGCCTTGATCGCGGCGAGATCGGATGCCGACATCGGCTTGCCGAGATCGATGTCGCCCACTTCGGCCACGAAATCCGGCGTCACGGCATGCAGGCTGATCGCCATGGGTTCCTCCGCGCTCTTGTTGCGGCAATTGGACCACCGGACGGACAATCCGGCAATCGCCGGATATGATGGCAGCCATGATCGAAAAACAGGAAGTGCAGGAGCTTTTCCCCTGCCCGCTCTGGATCGTCGACCTCAAGCCGGCCGACGCGGCCGTACTCAACAGCCATCTCAAGGCCGAGATCGAGCGCATCGTCTCGCCTCGGCCCGTCATTCCGCCCGGCGCGAACTGGCAGACGCCGCAGGACCTTCACACGAGACCCGCCTTCGCCGAGTTCGTGAAGCTGGTCGAGATGGCCGCGCGAGGCGTCGCGCGCTTCCTGCAGGTCGACCAGTATCCGATGCAGATCACCGGCTGCTGGGCGAACATCAATCCGCGCGGTGCCTATCACCCGACGCATCACCACCCGAACAACTATCTGAGCGGCGTCTACTATGTCGCCATTCCGGAGCCCGGCTCGCGCATCGTATTCCAGGATCCGCGCCCATCGATGATCATGCCTAAGCCGCGTCAGTACACCCGCATGACCGCCAACGGTGCCGATGCCCAGAGCCAGGAAGGGCGAATGCTGCTGTTTCCGTCCTGGCTGAAGCACAATGTGCCCTCGAACGAGGGTCAGAGCGAGCGCATCAGCATCTCGTTCAATCTGATGTTCAAGGACTTCACCGAGACCATGGCGTCGCCGCTCTGGGACGCCACGGCAGGCAAGGACAAAGGCTCCAGCTAGAAGCCCTTCTTGCCCATCGCCAGGAACTTCTCCTGGCGGCGCTGCCGCAACGTGTTGGCGTCGAGTTGCGAGAGTTCGCCCAGCGCCTGGTTTACGACCCTGCCGACCGTGTCGATCGCCTCATCAGGCGAGCGATGCGCACCGCCCATCGGTTCGGGAATGACCTCGTCGATGATCTCGAATTTCTTGAGATCGGCGGCCGTCATCTTCATGGCTTCTGCGGCATCCTGCGCATTGGCGTTGGAGCGCCACAGGATGGAGGCGCAGCCCTCCGGCGTGATCACCGAGTAGACCGAGTTTTCCAGCATGTAGACGCGGTCGGCCGAGGCGATGGCGAGCGCACCGCCCGAACCGCCTTCGCCGATCACGACGCTGACCAGAGGCACACCGATCGCAAGGCACGTATCGATCGACGAGGCAATCGCCTCGGCCTGACCGCGCGCCTCGGCATCCAGGCCCGGATAGGCGCCCGGGGTATCGACGAAGGTCACCACAGGCAGCCTGAAGCGCTCGGCCAGCTTCATCAGGCGCTGTGCCTTGCGATAGCCCTCCGGCCGCGCCATCCCGAAATTGTGCTTGATGCGTGAATCGGTGTCGTCGCCCTTCTCCTGGCCGAGCACCACGATCGAACGGCCCTGCAGGCGGCCCATGCCGCCCACGATGGCGAGGTCCTCGCCGAACGAGCGGTCACCCGCGAGCGGCGTGTAGTCGGTGATCAGCCGGTCGATATAGCGCTGGGCATGCGGCCGCTCGGCATGGCGCGCCACCAGCACCCGCTGCCAGGGCGTCAGCTTGGCGTAGGTCGCGCGAATCTGCTTCTGCACCTTGTCCTGCAGGCGCATCACTTCCTCGGCGATGTCGACATCGCCCGAGTTGGGCAGGTGCCGCAGCTCGGCAATCTTGCTCTCGAGCTCTGCGATCGGCTTCTCGAATTCGAGATACGTCGTCATTGAAAATTACGTGTCGCCCGGCGACCGCGACGTGTCAACCGCACCCGGTCAGGTCTCCAGGCGACGGCGACGCCTGGCCAGCGGATGTTTTTCCTGCACCAGCTTGCGCAGCTTGTCGTCGAGGACGTGGGTGTAGATCTGGGTCGTGGCGATATCGGCGTGACCCAGCATGAGCTGCACGCTGCGCAGGTCGGCGCCGCCTTCCAGAAGGTGGCTGGCGAAGGCGTGCCGCAGCACGTGCGGCGACACGCGCGCCGGATCGATGTTGGCGGCCAGTGCCGCCTCCTTGAGGAGCTGGGCGAAGCGCTGGCGGGTCAAATGGCCGGTGCGGCCGCGCGAGGGAAACAGAAAGCGCGAAACCTCACCCTCCTCCAGCGCACCATCGCGCACATGCAGCCAGGCCGCGATCGCGAGCCGGGCCGGGTCGGACAGCGGCACCAGCCGCTCCTTGGCGCCCTTGCCGCGGACGACGAGCGCCGTGGGATCGCGCTCGACCGCCGAGAGTGGAAGAGTCACCAGCTCCGATACGCGCAGGCCGGTGGCATAGAGGATCTCCAACAGGGTTGCCATGCGACCACCGTCAGCGCCGCCTTTCGACCGTGTCGCCTCGATCAGCCGATCGACCTCTTCGCGCGACAGCACCTTGGGCAACGGGCGGCCGAGTTTCGGCGAATCGAGGGTGCTCGACGGATCGTCCTCGCGCATACGCTCGGCCAGCAGGAAGCGGAAGAACTGACGAATGACCGACAGCCGGCGCGCCACGGTACGCGGCGTCAAGCCGACATAATCGAGCGATTTCAGGTACGCGCGCAGCGCCTCAGCATCGACCGTCAGCGGCCCCTGCTTGCGTCGCGCGATGAAGGCGAAGAGGTTGCGCAAGTCCGCGGCATAGGCCGCCTCGGTATTGACCGAAGCGCCACGCTCCGCCTTGAGCATCTCCAGAAACGCCTCGCCTTCGCGCGCCATCGGCACGGAAGCGGACTTCTTCATCGCCCGTTAAAGCCCATGGGCGATCGCAATCTCGATCGCGAACAGACGAGCGGCGTGGTCTTCCCCGGCGTCGCGCAAGGCCCGCACGATGATGCCGACGGCGGCGGGGTGCAGCTCGATCAGCGGTGTCTCGCCGATCGCCATCGAGGCGAGCAGAGCCGCCTCCGCCCGGCGACGGTCGGCGGCCGCCGTTTGCAGCGCCTGCAAGGTGGCAGCGGCGGGCATCACCAGGCGCACCCCGCCGGGCGGCGTCTCCGGCAAGGCCGTCGCCTTGGGCGCGACGTCGAAGCCGACTGCGCGGAAGAGCTGCAGCAGAAGATAGCCGCGCATCGGCGCTGTTTTGGCGTCATCCTGGCGAATCACCTCATACCAGCGGTCGACGTCGCGTGGCTCCAGCCGCGTCGAACTGTCGATACCGGCGATCATCACCAGCGGCATCAGCCGGTCGAGCGCCAGCATGGCGCGTGCGTTGTTGTAGGCGGCGTTCAGCGCGAGCTTGGTCCAGGCGAGCGACAGCTGCTTGTCGCCCAGCAGCAGGAAGCCGCGCATCGCCTCCTGGGCCACGTTGGCGTATTCGGGCTTGGGCGGCAGGTTGAGCAGGGCCGTGGCCGTGGCGCGCGCCATCGTCGGAAACAACGGGCTGTTGCGCGTTGCCGCATACACCGCCGTGATCGCGTTCATGATCTCCTGCGCGTTGGTCGCATCCCGCGCCGCCGTCACCAACTGGGCGCGCCGCGCCATCGCCGGCGGGAGAGTGGCTCCTTCACGCACCGCCTGGACATAAAGATCGCCGAGCCTCGTCGCCTCGATGATCGCCAGCGCCTCGCCACGCTCGGCGATCTCGATGCGGACCGGCAGCGCCAGCGTCTTGTTGGCGACCAGGGCACGCATGATGGACGGCTGCGTCGACTGCAGCACGGCAGAGGGCGGCGGCACATGCGCCAGCTCGAGCATCACCATCATCGGCCCGTCGACCGGTCCGGGCGGCGCCGTCGTCGGCGGAAGGCTGCCGGCGGCGAGTTGAACCAGGGTGAACAGCGCGTTGTCCCGAGGCTTCTGGCCTTCGACCAGCGCCAGCGCAGCGGCACTGTCTCCCGCCGCAAGCTTGCAGGCGGCCTCGGCGCGCAATGCGAAGGGTTGGGCGAGCTTCTGGTTCTGAACGATGTTGCAGCCGCCGGCACGTTCGCCGGCCAACATCAGGGCATTGGCGGCGATGGCGGCGATCGCCGGGTCTGAATAGGCGCCGGCCGAGCGCACCAGCTCATTGAGGCTCTCGCCTTCTCCCATCGCGGCGAGCCGGTCGACCTTGCGCGCGAACAGGCTCGGCGGCGGACTGTTGTCGGCCGGCGGTGGCACCAGTTCGCTCACCATGACCTTGAACTGCAGGTCGCGCAGGGCACGGCTGCGCGGCGCCGCGGGCACCGCCGACATCAGGCGCTTGGCCGTGGCAAGCGAAGTCGAGCCCCATGAATCGGAGGGCATGCCGCCGGTCTGAACCCGCAGGAAACCGGTCGTTTTGTCGTCGAAGGCAGCGCCCTGCGCCAGGGCAGGCGATGCCGACACCGCGACGGCAAGGCCGATCGACAGGAAAATGCTAGCGCGCAAAACGTTCACTGGGGACAGGAACCTCGAAATGCTTGAGCGGCGGCCGCGGTTCGATCACCGCCAGCGCTACCAGCCCACCGACCAGAACGAGGACGACGACAGCCGCAATCACCGGGCCCAGCTTGAGCGTAGGCACGCGAAAATGGTTGCGGGAGCGAAACATGGCCACTGCGCGGGGAAAGTACCCGTCCAACGCCGTAGCGGCAATCTCGGGTGCCTTGAATTCCGCGACTTTGGAGTCTCCCAAGTCCGTGAACCTCCCGCGTCCTTGAAACCATCGACGGAATGGGCGACACCCACCGGTCACGGTCCACCATGGATGCTTCTCCTCCCTTCTCCCCGCCGCGCACCGTCGCGCTTGTCGGCCTGATGGGCGCCGGCAAGAGCGCCATCGGCAAGCGACTGGCCCAACGACTCGGCCTGCCCTTCGTCGATGCCGACGACGAGATCGAGCGCGCCGCCGGTTGCTCGGTTGCCGAGTTCTTCGAACGCTTCGGCGAGGCCGAGTTCCGGGCCGGCGAGCGGCGGGTCATCGCGCGCCTGCTCGACGGACCGCCGCATGTCCTGTCGACCGGCGGCGGCGCCTACATGGATCCCGACACACGGGCGCTGATGCGCGCCAGGGCGACCACCATATGGCTGCGCGCCGATCTCGACGTGCTGTACGACCGGGTGAAGCGGCGCGGTCATCGGCCTCTGCTCAGGCAGGGCGAGCCGCGCGAAATCCTGGGCAGGCTGATGCAGCAACGCTATCCCATCTACGCCGAGGCCGATGTCACCGTCGAATCGACGGCGCAGCCGGCCGAGCGCAC
>CAYZQZ010000163.1:0-8412 GCA_964480235.1 uncultured Reyranella sp.
CCACACCGCGCGCCATTCGGCGATATGGCCGAGCCGGTGGGCCTTCTGTCGCGCCGCCGTGTTCATGTCCCTTCCCGCTTGAGCTGGAGCGCGCGAGCATAGACCTCGCGGCGCCTGAGGCCCAGCCGGGCCGCGACCTCGGCAGCGGCATCCCTGACCGACGCGGCACGCATCGCTTCCTGCAGGGCGGCATCAATGTCGGCCTCGGCCGGCGGCCGGATTTCGCCGGGTGGTCCGATGACGAGGACGATCTCTCCCTTGACCTCGCCCTGGCCGGCGTAGTGCGCCGCCAGCTGATCGAGCGGCGCGCGGCGCACTTCCTCGAACAGCTTGGTCAGCTCACGCGCAACGGCGGCGGGACGCGGACCCAGAAGCGCGGCCAGATCGGCGAGCGACACCGCCAGCCGGTGGGGAGCCTCGAAGAACACCAGGGTGGCGGGCACTGCCGCCAGTTCGGCGATGGCGCGGCGGCGCTCGGTCTCCCGTGCCGGCAGAAAGCCGGCGAAGAAGAAGCGGTCGGTCGGCAGTCCCGACAACGCCAGCGCCATCGGCACGGCCGAGGCGCCGGGAACGCAACTGACGTGGAGACCGGCCGCCAGCGCATCGCGCACCAGGCGATAACCGGGGTCTGAAATCAGGGGCATGCCGGCGTCGGACACCAGGGCCACTTTTTTGCCCTCGCCCAGGGCACGCATCACGTGTGGACCGGCGCTGTCCTGCGTGGCGTCGCTGTAGGCCACGGTTGGCGCCGAAATCCCGTGATGGGTGGCGAGCTTGGCGAACACGCGGGTGTCCTCGCAGGCGATCAGGTCCGCCGCCCGCAGCACATCGATGGCGCGGAGCGTGATATCGCCCATGTTACCGATCGGTGTGGCAACAATGTGCAGTCCGGGCGCCAGAGCCGCCGGTTTACGGATCGGTTTACTGGACGCTGTCCCGCCGCTAGCTTGTGGCTCCTCGTCCATGTCTCTCCATCAGCGTTCCATCGCATTCGTCAGCCGGAGTATCGCGCCGATGCGCCAACCCCTGTTGCGCCGACCCCTGCTGGCGCCACTGATTGCACTCGCCGGCTTCGCCTTGCTATTGGGCGCTTGCACGGAATCCCCGCAACCTACCACGACCGTGGCGCCACCCAAGCCCAGCGGACCCCCGATCGGCGCGCCGACGACGGCCTCGGGCAAGCAGCGCATCGCCCTGCTGCTGCCGCTCAGCGGCCGCGCCGCCGCGATCGGCCAGTCGATGCAGCAGGCCGCCGAGTTGGCCCTGTTCGAATCGGGCGCCAAGGACATCGCGCTGGCCGCCTACGACAGCGGCGATTCGGCGGAGGCCGCGATGCAGGCCTATCAGAAGGCGCGCACCGACGGCGTAGCCCTGGTGCTGGGGCCGCTGTTCAGCAATTCGGCGGCGGCGCTCGCCTCGTCGGTACGGCGCGGCGGCGCCAACGTGATCGCTTTTTCCAACGACGAATCGGCGGCACAGCCCGGCGTGTTCATCATGGGCATCGCTGCCCCGCCGCAGGTCCGGCGCGTCGTCGACTATGCGATCCAGAGCGGCGTCAAACGCTTCGCCACCTTCGCGCCCCGCACCGCCTACGGCGAGCAGATGAGCCGCACCCTCGAAAGCCATGTCAGCGCACGCGGCGGCAAGGTGGTCGCGGCCGAGCTGTTCGACGAGGGCGCGCCCGATCTCGCCCCGGCGGCGCAGCGTCTCGCCAAGGAAACCAATGTCGAGGACGCCGCCGCCGGCAAGATCGCCGTGCTGGTGCCGGTCGCGCCGCCGCGCAGCGTCACGGTGCTGGGCGCCCTTAACGGCGTCGGCATCGACAAGGCCTCGGTCCAATTTATCGGCACTGGCGTATGGGACACGCCGGGTATCGGCGCCGACGCCCAGCTGCGCGGCGCGTGGTATGCCGCTCCCGATCCGGCGCGACGGGTCGATTTCGAGCGGCGTTTCACTGCGACCTACGGCCGGCCGCCGCATCGTCTGGCGACGCTTGCCTACGACGCCGTAGCGCTGGCCAGTCAGCTCGCGCGACAGAAGCCGGGCGGCGATTTCTCGATCGAGGCGATCACCAATCCCAACGGCTGGTCGGGCATCGACGGCGTGTTCCGCTTCCTGCCCGACGGCCGGGTCGAGCGCACGCTCGCAGTGATCGAGATCCAGGGCGAACGAAGCGCGGTGGTCAGCCCGGCGCCGACCAGCTTTGTCGGCACCAATTGAGAGGCAGGAATTGAGAGTCGCGGACTGACGCCATGGCCTTGCCGCACGCCATCCTGTTCGACCTCGATGACACGCTGATCCGCGCCTACGCCCAGCCCGAGGAAGCCTGGCGGCGCCTGCTGCATGTCTTCTCGGCGCATCTCGACATCCACGACGATGCCGCGGCGCTGGAGAAGGTGCGGGCCGCGATCATGGAAGAATCTCGCGCCTTCTGGAGCGACCAGGCCGCCGCCGCCCAATGGCGGCTGAAGATTCCCGAGGCTCGACGGCTCTCGGTGCGCCTGGGCCTGAAGCGCCTGGGCCGGCCCGACGATGCGCTGGCCGACCGCATCGCCGATGCCTTCACCGAGATGCGGCGCAACGAATACCGCCTCTATCCCGACGCGCACGCCACGGTCGACGCTCTGCGCGCCCGCGGCGTAAAGCTGGCGCTCGTGACCAACGGCGCGAGCGAGATGCAGCGCGCCAAGATCGAACGCTTCGAGCTCGAACACCGCTTCGACCACATCCAGATCGAAGGCGAGTTTGGCCAGGGCAAGCCCGAACCCACGGTCTATCGCCACGCGCTGGAGCGGCTGGGCTGCGAGGCTTGCGATGCCTGGATGGTCGGCGACAACTACGAATGGGAAGTCGTGGCGCCGCAGAAGCTCGGTATGGCGGGCATCTGGTACGACCCGTTCGGCGCCGGCGTGCCCGACCACGCCACCGCACTGCCGACCCGCATCATCACGCGGCTGAGCGAGCTCGTGGAGTAGCCTCGGGTACTTGAAAGAAAAGCCTCACCGTGAGAAGCGGCCGCAGGCCGCGTCTCGAAGGATAAGGCTCTTGACGATTCGACGATCAGCGCTTCGCGCGATCGGCCGGGAGCTTGTCGGCGGTCTGGAGCATCAGGCGGTCGACGCGGCCGCCTTCGACCAGGTGCTTCTGCAGCACTTCGTCGATGTCCTCCTTGGTCGGCACCGAGTACCAGACGCCTTCGGGATAGATCACCAGGGTCGGCCCGAGCTCGCAGCGGTCGAGGCAGCCGGCATTGTTGATGCGCACGTTCTTCAGCCCGAGATCCTTGGCCCTGGCCTTCATATGGTCGCGCAGCGCCTCGCCGCCGCGCTCGGCGCAGCAGCCGCGCGGATGGCCGGCGGGACGGCGGTTGGTGCAGCAGAAGACGTGGGCTTCGTAGTACGGCGCCGGATCGCCCGGCTTCTCGCGTGAACTCATCGAAAATCTACTCTTTCTTGCCGGTCGCGATGTTGGCGAGCTGCGACCAGAAGGCCTGCTGCATCTGCTGCATCTGCTCGACACCCTGCATCGAGGCGGGGATCCAGGTCTTGAAGATCGCCTCGGGGCTCATCGAGGCGAGATTGGCGCGCAGCCTCTCCTCGATCTCGCCCATCACGCGCTGCTGCATCGGCCCGAGGTCGGGCAGGCCGAAGAAGGCGCGCGCCTCCTCGGGCGTGCAGGTCACTTCGACATTTACCTTCATGGTCGGATTCTCCCGTGAGGATTCGCCCGTAGACCGGCCACCTTAGGCGATCCCATGCTATGAGGCGATATGGTTCCCGCTTCCACGCTTCCCAAGTGGCTCGCCGCCAACCCCCGGGTCAAGAAGGGCCAGCCCTTCGGCCGCGACCAGCAATACGTCGTCAATCCCAACGGCGTGCCCGAACTCACCGACGAGCTGGCGGCGTGCCCCGTACACCGCATCACGCCGCTGCTCTCCCTGCCGGCCCTCGCCAAGCGCTTCGGCGTGGGCGAAATCCGCATCAAGGATGAGAGCGAGCGCTTCGGCTTCGGCGCCTTCAAGGCGCTGGGCGGCGTGCTGGGCGTCTACAACGTGCTGTCGGGCACGGTCGGCGAGGCCTATCACTCCTCGCCCACCTTCAAGGAGATGTTCAGCGGCGCCCACAAGGAGCTGACCAGGAACTACGTCTTCACCACCGCCAGCTCGGGCAATCACGGCAGGTCGGTGGCGGCGGGAGCGCGGCTGTTCGGCAACCGCTGCATCATCTTCCTGCCGAAGTTCACCTCGGCCGAGAAGGAAGCCGCGATCAAGGCCAAGGGTGCCGAGGTGATCCGGGTCGATGGCGACTACGACACCGCCGTCGCCGAGTGCAAGCGCCAGGCAGCGGCGAACGGCTGGACCATCATTTCCGACACCTCGTGGGAGGGCTACGACAGCACGCCGCGCAGCGTGATGCGCGGCTACACCGTGCTGGTCGAGGAAATCATCCGCCAGTGGCGGGCCGGCCCGACGCACGTCTTCGTGCAGGCCGGCGTCGGCGGCCTCGCCGCCGCCGTGTTCGGTTATCTGTGGGCGCGCTACGAGCCGCGGCCGACATTCATCGTCGTCGAACCGGCGAGCGCCGACTGCTGGTTCCAGAGCAACAAGGCGGGCAAACCAGCGCTGGCCAGCGGCGACGCCGAGACGGCGATGGGCGGGCTCGCCTGCCGCGAGATCTCGCCGGTGACCTGGCCGGTGATCGGGCTGGGCGCCGACTGGTTCATGACCATCGAGGAGGACCAGGTGATGCCGGCCCGCCGCCTGCTCGCCCATCCGCTCGACGGCGATCCGGCGCTGGCGTCGGGACCGTCCGGCTGCGCCGGCCTCGCGGGCCTCACGCGCGTCTGCACCGACGAGGCTGCGTTCAAGGAGATGAGGCTTGGCCCTGCAAGCCGGGTGCTGCTGATCAACAGCGAAGGCAATCTCGGCGAAGGCACGGTCTGAACATTCAGCTGGCCGTTCTTGCGCAGCAGGACCGGGCAAAGCATCCTCCGCCAAACGCGAAGGAGTGTTGTTCCGTGCAGCTTCAGCTCAAGACGTGGCAGTTCGTCGAGGATTACCTCAAGACCAAGACCGGCATCATCGTGCCGATCGGCTCGACCGAACAGCACGGCCCGACCGGCCTGATCGGGACCGACGCGCTGACGGCGGAGACGATCGCGCGCGGCGTCGGCGAAAAGGTGGGCGCGCTTGTGGCCCCCACCATCTCGGTCGGCATGGCGCAGCACCATCTCGCCTTCCCCGGCTCGATGACGGTGCGGCCGAGCACCCTGATCGCGCTGATCCGCGACCAGGTGATGTCGCTCGCCCGGCACGGCTTCACCCGCTTCTATTTCGTCAACGGCCATGGCGGAAACGTCGCCACGGTGACCGCGGCCTTCTCCGAGATCTATGCCGAGCGCTCGATGGAGCGGCTCTCCAACCAGCCGTCGATCAAGTGTGCGCTGCGCAACTGGTGGGAGTCGGCCGGCATCAAGGCGCTGAGCCGCGAACTCTACGGCAACGCCGAGGGAAGCCACGCGACACCGTCGGAAGTGGCGCTCACCTGGTACCGCTTCCCCGAGACCATGCAGCAGAAGCCGATGGAGCCCCGGATCGCGCCCAGCGGCAGCTTCGCCGACGCCGAGGACTATCGCCGCAACTTCCCCGACGGCCGCATCGGTTCGGATCCGAACCTCGCCACACCCGAGCACGGCAAGCGGATCTACGAGACCGCCGTGGCCGACGTCTCGCGCGACTATGAGGGCTGGGTCGGGCGCTAGGCGGTGCCGGACCTCGCCACGCTGGGGCTGTTCGCGGTCGCCTGCCTCGCGCTGACGGCGACGCCGGGACCCGACATGCTGCTGATCGCCTCGCGGTCGCTGAGTCAGGGGCGCGGGTCGGGCTTCGCCACGCTGGCCGGCATCCAGCTCGGCACCTACTGCCATGCGCTCGCGGCGGCATTCGGTCTCTCCCAGCTGTTCGTGGCGGTGCCGCTCGCCTACGACATCGTCCGCTACGCGGGCGCCCTCTACCTGCTCTATCTCGCCTGGAAGATGTTCCGCGCGCCCGGCGCTGCGTTCGAGCCCGACCCCGGCGCGCCGCATCATCCGGCCCGGCGCGTCTTCTTCCAGGGGCTGCTGACCAACCTGCTCAATCCGAAGATGGCGCTGTTCGTCCTCGCCCTCTTCCCGCAGTTCGTGACACCCGGGGGCGGCTCGGTCGCGATCCAGATCCTGGTGCTGGCGACGGTGCTGAACGCGATCGGGCTGGTGGTGAACGGTGCGGTGATCGTGGCCGCGAGCCGGTTGAGCCGGGGCCTGCGCGGACGCGGCCGGGTGAACCGCTGGCCCAATATCCTCCTGGGAACGGTGTTTGCCGGGCTGGCGGCAAAACTGGCCTTCGACGCGAGGTCCTAGGGCCAGTATCGAGCCCCAGGGAAGGGCGGAGGGGGGGGCTCCCCAATCGATAAAAAGTGCCTGAAACGCCGGTCCTGCGGGCTCAGACCTTTGTCGGTGCAGCGATAAATCGGCGATAGATCATCGCCGCCGCTCGGCCGCGCGCACCCGCTCGCGGTGCAGGATGTAGAGGCCCGAGCTCACGATCACGGCGATGCCGGCCAGGGCCAGGGCATTCGGCACGTCGCCCCAAACCGTGAAACCGATCGCGATCGCCCACAGCACCGACGAGTAGCGAAAGGCGCCGAGGACAGAGAGTTCCGTGCCGGTACGCAACGCCATCATCAGGAACTGGTAGCCGCAGGCCAGCAGCAGCGATGAGCCGATCACGTAGCCCAGGGCCGCCAGGCCGAACGGGTGCCAGCCATCGATCGCGATCCAGAGACAACCCGACACGGCGACGGTGACCGCGGAGCTGAGCGATACGACCAGGGTCGGCACGTTGGCCGGCACCCAGCGCGCCAGGATGTCGCGCAGCGCGCCGGCCAGCGAGGCGGCGAGGATCAGCAAGGTCCAGGAATTGATGTCGCCCGGCCGGGGCTGGATCACCATCAGCACGCCAATGAAACCGACCGAGATGGCACTCCAGCGCCGCCAGCCCACCGTCTCCCGCAACAGCAGCACGGCGAGCAGGGCGAGAAAGAGCGGCGTCGAGAGATTGATCGCCGAGGCAATCGCGAAGGGCGTGTAGGCGAGCGCCACCAGATAGAGAATGCCGGCGGCCGCCTCGAGCACACCGCGCGCCACCACGGCGGGATGCACGATCAGCGGCGATTTGCCGAGTTCGCCGCGCACCAGCAGCGCCAGCACGCACCACAGGGTCGCGAACACGCCTCGCAGGCCGATCGCCTGGACCGGCGGCATGTGGTCGAAAGCCAGCTTGATCAGCGCGTCGTTGAAGATGAAGACGGTCACCGACGCCAGCACCAGGAGGATGCCGCGCGTGGTGTGGGTCACAAGCCGATGCTCACTTGCCTCTTGCTCATTTGCCCGACGACATCCTGGTCAGGAGCTTCCAGTGCTCCTCGCCGACCGGCACGACCGACAGACGCGACTGGCGGACTAGGCCGAACTCCTTGAAGCGCCCGTCGGCCTTCATCGCCGCCAGCGACACCGGCTGCTTGACCGGCTCGACCGGCTTGATGTCGACGGTGACCGCCTTGCCGGCCTTGTCGGTCGGATCAGGATAGGCCGCCTTCACGACCTCGGCGATGCCCACGATCTCCTTGCCCTCGTTGGAGTGGTAGAAGAAGCAGCGGTCGCCGACCTTCATCGCCTTGAGATTGATCGCCGCCTGCGCGTTGCGCACGCCGGTCCACGAGGTGCGCTTGTCCTTGACCAGCTGGTCCCACGAATAGGCCGACGGTTCGGACTTCAGCAGCCAGTGCGCCATCTCACACTCCCTCTCCTCATTGGCCTTCGCGCCGCAGCGGACGCGCCAGCAAGGCACGGATCGCCTCGTCGAGGTTCGCGCCGCGATGCAGGATAGCATCGACGGCCGCGCAGATCGGCATCTCCACGCCGTGGCGTTTCGCGCGCGCCAGCACCGCGGGCGCCGTCGCCTCGCCTTCGACGATCTGACGCCTGCCGCTGAGATGGGTCGCGAGCGACGTGCCCTTGCCGAGCGCCTCGCCCAGGGCGCGGTTGCGCGACAGCGGGCCGTGGCAGGTCAGCACGAGATCGCCGAGGCCGCTCAGGCCGGTCAGGGTCTCGAGCGTAGCACCCATCGCCAGCCCGAGTCGGGCCATCTCCGCGAAGCCGCGCGTGATCAGGGCGGCTGTGGCGTTGTGGCCGAGCCCCCTGCCCTCGACGATTCCGGCGGCGATCGCCAGCACGTTCTTGACGGCGCCGCCCAGGGCCACGCCCGTGACGTCCTCCGTCCAGTACGGCCGAAAGGCGCCGGCGGCGAGCGACTCGGCGAGCGCCCGCCCGAGCGCGGCGTCGTGGGTCGCGATGCTGACGGCGGTCGGCAGGCCG
>CAYZQZ010000164.1:0-8405 GCA_964480235.1 uncultured Reyranella sp.
CTGCACCCGTGCCGGTGCCGCCGCCCATGCCGGCGGTGATGAACACCATGTCGGCGCCGTCGAGCAGCTGCAGTATTTCGGGCAGTGCCTCTTCGGCGGCCTGACGGCCGACTTCCGGACGTGCGCCAGCGCCCAGGCCCTGGGTGATCGTGATGCCGAGCTGCACGCGCCGGTCGGCAAGCGACTGGCCGAGCGCCTGCGCGTCGGTGTTGGCGACGATGAACTCCACGCCTTCCAGCGCGGCGCTGATCATGTTGTTGACGGCGTTTCCGCCCGCGCCACCGACGCCTACGACGGTAATACGGGGCTTAATCTCCGACTCCTTTTGGGGGAGGCTGAGGTTGATTGTCATACGGCTTTCTCCACGCAAACGAGGGGGTTATCTGCCCGGAGTTCCGACGTGAGCCCTGTTCTTGAGTGTAAGGCCCTATGCCGGCACGGGTTTTTATCGTTATCTACAGCATGTTGGGGATAGCCATCCCCCACACAACATATTGCCTAAAAGTTCTCCCTAATCCAACTGCCAATGCGCCCGATCCGGCTCGAAGGCGCCTCGGAAGCTGCCGGTTGGGCCTGCGCCACGGCGTGACTCTGCTGCGCGAAGGCAAGCAGCCCCGCCGCCGCTGAAAAGGCGGGTCCGCCCGTCGAATCCGCCAATCCGGCGAGTCTCAGAGGCCCGCCGGTGCGCACTTTCTTGTTCAGGATCGCCGCCGCCACTTCGGGAACACCGTCGAGTTGGCAGCCGCCGCCGACCAGCACGGCCCGTCCGCCCGCCAACTTATCCACACCGCTGGCCTCCAGCCGGCTGCGCACGAGTTCGAACGTCTCCTCGATGCGCGGGCGGATGATGCCCACCAGGATCGAGCGCGGGATGTGGTTGGGCCGGGTGCGATCCTCTTCGCCGATCAGCGGCACGTCGATGATGTCGTACTCGTCGTTCGGCTTGGCGACGGCGCGGCCGATCTGGGTCTTCATCTTCTCGGCGTGGGCGACTGGCGTCGACAGGCCGCGCGCGATGTCCTTGGTGACATGCTCGCCGCCGACCGGGATCGAATCGACGTGCACGAGGTGGCCTTCGTAGAACACCGCGATCGAGGTCGTGCCGCCGCCCATGTCGATCAGGGTGGCGCCAAGGTCGCGCTCGTCGGCGACCAGCGAACTCAGGCCGGCGGCATGGCTCGCCACCACACGCTCGGCGATCTCGAGGTGGGCGCGCCGCACGCAGACCTGCAGATTGCGCATCGCGCCGCTGGCGGCGGTCACCAGATGGACGTCGACGCCCAGCCGCTCGCCGAACATGCCGCGTGCATCGCGCACCGGCGTGCCGTCGACCGAATAGCCGACGGCGGCCGAATGAATGATGTCGCGGTCGGCGGTCTCCGCCGGGAGCTGGATGTTCTGCTGGGCACGTCGCACGTCGCGCTCGCCGATCTCGTGATGACCGATCGCGACCTCGAGATCCTGCTTGTGCGAGGCGGGCGAGCCGCCACTCACGCCAACGATCACCTCGCGCACGTGCTCGCCGCACATTTCTTCCGCGGTCGACACCGCCGAGGAGATGGCGCGCGTCGCAGCCTCCATGTCGACGATGTTGCCCGAGCGCATGCCCATCGAGGGCTGGTGGCCGATGCCGACCACCCTGAGGCCCTGCCCATCCACCCGCGCCACGAAGCACACCACTTTGCTGGTGCCGATATCGAGCGCTGCGATGACTCCGTTCCTAGTCTTTGCCACGGTGTCCCCCGTTTTCTTACGCGTACACTTCTTGACCCAAATACGTCGCGACTACACGGGCCCGGGCGGCTGTTCGCTGCCGGGCGCGCGTTTTCTGAGATAAAGCTTGTCGCCGAGTCGCATGTCGACGACGCCAAATTCGCGCGACAGCAGCTTCGCCTCGCCGTCGAGCTTGGCCAGCCGCTGCAGGGCCGCGACCGAGTCGTCCTCGGGTAGCCAGATCTCCACGCCGTTGCTCAGAATCAGGTTCCAGCGCCGCTGCGCCACCCAGACGGCGGCACGCAGCTGTTTGGCGACGTTGGGCTCGTAGGCGAGCAGCAACAGCAGTTCGCCGACATGCTCGGGAGCGCCGGGGCCACCGAGCAGCAGCAGCGAGCCGGCGCCGGGCGGCATGCGGCTGGCACGCACGGTGCGGCCGTTGCGATCGATCAGCGTGTATTCATTGCCGTTCTGCCAGATCGCGACCGCGCGGCGTTCCTTGAGCGTGACATAGAGTGTGTCGGGCAGGCGGCGCTCGACGGTGGCATTCGCCACCCAGTCGATCGCCTCCAGACGCTTGCGGGCGGCCTGCAGGTCGATGCCGAGCAGCGAATCGCCGCGCTGCACGTGGAGCGCCTCGAGGATGGCGTCGCGCTCGACATACTCGCGGCCCTCCACCGTGACGTCGGCCAGCTTGAACGGCGTGATGGCGCCCGCGATGTTGCGCCACGTCGCCTCGAGGTGGCCCTGCGCCTGAACCAGCCAGCCCTCCCGCCATGCCCACCAGCCGCCTGCGCCCCCGCAGCCCATCAGCAGGATGACGAAGCCGAGCAGTATCGGTTGGCGCCACAACGGCCTGCCGGTCTTGCGCGTGTTGACGCGCTTCTTGCGGCGATCGTAGTCGCGCTTGTTGGCCGGAGTCTTGGCGCGGGTGCGGGTCACGACGGCCGCCTCGCGTGTTCCACCATCCAGGTCATGAGCTGCGGCCAGGTGATGCCCGCCCACTTGGCCTGTTCCGGAGCCAGCGACAACGGAGTCATGCCGGGCTGGGTGTTGAGTTCGAGCATCACGAGCCCGGTCGTGCCGGGCTGCCTGTCGTCCCAGCGCAGGTCGGCACGGCTCAGCCCCGAGCAGCCCAGCGATTCATGTGCCATGAGTGCCCACTGCTTGGCCTGCTCGTAGACATCGGGCGGGACCGGTGCCGGAATCAGATGCTCGGTGATGCCGTCGGTATACTTGGCCTCGTAATCGTAGAACTTGGTGCGCGGGCGAAGTTCGGTGACCGCGACCGCCTTGTCGCCCATGACCGCAACGGTGAGTTCGCGGCCGGGCACGAACTTCTCGACCAGTACTCTCTCGCCGAACGCAGCCTCGGCCGCTTCCACGGCGGCGAGGTTGTCGCCCTCGCGAACGATATGGACGCCGACGCTGGAACCCTGGTCGATCGGCTTGACCACGTAGGGTCGCGGCATCGGATCGCCCGAAGCGAGCGTGCGGCGTTCGATGACCTTGCCCGGCGCGACGCGAATGCCGATCGAGGTGAAGACGTGACGCGACATCGGCTTGTCCATGGCGATAGCCGAAGCGAGCACGCCGGAATGCGTGTAGGGCACTCCCAGGATCTCGAGCACGCCCTGGATGCAGCCGTCCTCACCGTACTTGCCGTGCATCGCATTGAACACGACATCGGGACCGCCGCCGCCGGCCGGGCGCAGGAAGTCGATCAGCGCGCGCAGGTCGCGCTTCACATCGTATTCGATCACCTCGTGACCGCCCTCTCGCAGTCCCTCGGCGCAGGCCTTGCCGCTGACCAGCGACACTTCGCGCTCGGGCGACCAGCCGCCCATCAGGACCGCGACCTTGCTCACAACATTTCTCCGATCCGCCGGATTTCCCATTCCAGACGCACGCCGCTCTGTTCGAAGACGCGGCGACGCACCTCCTCGCCGAGGGCCTCGATGTCGGCCGCGGTCGCGTCACCGATGTTGATCAGGAAGTTGGTGTGCTTCTCGGAAACCTGCGCGCCGCCGATCCTCAGGCCCCGGCAACCCGCGCGGTCGATCAGCTCCCACGCCTTGTGGCCCGGCGGATTGACAAAGGTCGACCCGCCCGTCCGGCTGCGTGGCTGGGATTCCGACCGCGCCGAATCGATCTCGTTGATGCGGCGGGCGATCGCCAGCTGGTCGCCCGGTGACGCCTTGAGGCGGGCCGACGTGAAGATCCAGTCGGCGGGCGCATCGCTGTGCCGGTAGCTGAAGCCCATGCCGGAGGCATCCACCCGGTGCAGTTCTCCACTGCGGTCGACCGCTTCACACGACACCAGCACCTCGGCGACCTCGCCGCCGTAGGCACCGGCATTCATGCGCAGCGCCCCGCCGATGGTCCCCGGGATGCCGCTCAGGAATTCAAGACCGGCCAGCGAGTGTTCGCGCGCCGTCAGCGCGACATTGAGATCGGGTGCGCCGGCGCCTGCTACCACCTCGTGGCCTTCGACCGTGACGCCGGTGAAGCCCCGCATCAGCCGCACCACCACGCCCCGGATGCCGCCGTCGCGCACCAGAAGGTTCGAACCGACGCCCAGTACGGTGACGGGCACGTCACCCGGCAAATCGTGCAGGAAGGAGGCGAGGTCCTCGACGTCGGCCGGCCGGAACAGCACTTCGGCATTGCCGCCGGTCCGGAACCAGGTCTGCGGGCCAAGGGCTGCGTCGGCCGTCAGCCGGCCGCGCGGCTTGCGCAGCCGGTCGATCAGATGGGGCTGGGATTGGCTCGCCGCCATCATGCCGCCGTCCCTGGTCCGTGATCGTTGGCGATGGCCCGCGGGCCGGCATTGTCGCCGGCAAGCTGCTGCAGTTGGCCGGGCAGCGCATGGGCCCAGGCGGTGATGTTGCCGGCGCCGAGGCAGACCACGACATCGCCCGGCCGGGCGATCTGCCAGATCAGGCCCGGCAGATCGGCGGGCGCCTGAAGCGGATGAACGTCGCGGTGGCCGGCGCGCTGAACACGCCCGACCAGCATGTCGCGATTGACGCCCTCGATCGGCGCTTCGCCCGCGGCATAGACGTCGGCGATGAACACCGTGTCGGCGTCGGTGAAGCAGGCAGCGAACTCGGTCTTGAGCGCGCCGAGCCGGCTGAAGCGATGCGGCTGCATGACCGCGATGACCCGCCCGGACCCGCCGTAGCTCTGCCGGGCGGCGCGCAGCGTCGCGGCGATCTCGACCGGGTGATGGCCGTAGTCGTCGATCACGGTGATGCTGTGCGCCTCGCCGGTCTTGGTGAAGCGGCGCTTCACGCCAGAGAAGCCGCCCAGCGCGCGGCGGATCACCTCGTCGCTCAGCCCCATTTCCTGCGCGACCGCGATGGCGGCCAGCGCATTCTGGACGTTGTGCTGTCCAAACATCGGCAGGCGCAGGCCCTCGATCGTGCGCGACTCGTTGGTCGTCCGGTTGGCCACCAGGACGTCGAAGTCGGCGCCGCCGCGGTCGAGCTTGAGATTCATCGCGCGCACGTCGGCGTTGACGCCCAGGCCATAGGTGATGATGCGACGGTCGGAGACGCGCGGGATCAGCGCCTGGACCTCGGGGTGGTCGGCGCACAGGACAGCGAAACCATAGAATGGGATGTTCTCGACGAAGCGGACGAAGGCATCACGCAGGGCGTCGAAGGTTCCGTAGTGATCGAGATGCTCGGGATCGACATTGGTGACGATGGCGATCGTGGCCGGCAGGCGCAGGAACGAGCCGTCCGATTCGTCGGATTCGACCACCATCCAGTCACCGCCCCCGATGCGGGCATTGGTACCGTAGGCGTTGATGATGCCGCCGTTGATCACCGTCGGGTCGAGGCCGCCGGCGTCGAGCATGGCGGCGACCATCGAGGTCGTGGTGGTCTTGCCGTGCGTGCCGCCGATCGCGATCGACCATTTGAGCCGCATCAGCTCGCCCAGCATCTCGGCGCGCCGCACCACCGGCACCAGGCGCGAGCGGGCGGCCAGCACCTCGGGATTGTCCTTCTTCACGGCCGACGAAACGACGACGACGGTCGCACTGCCGACATTGTCGGCGCGATGGCCGATCGCCACCTTGATGCCGAGATCGGCGAGGCGGCGCGTGTTGGCGCCCTCGGCGACGTCGCTGCCCTGCACTTTGTAGCCGAGATTGTGCAGCACCTCGGCGATACCGGACATGCCGATGCCGCCGATGCCGACGAAATGAATGAGACCGATGTCGAGCGGCAGCGCCCTCATGCGGCGACTCCTGAAGTTGCAAGTGCGGGAGCGGAAGTCAGGTCCGCGACGATGTCGGCGAGCCGCGCGGCGGCGTCGGGACGGCCGGCGCGATGCGCCGCCGCCGCCATGGCGGCCAAGCGATCCGGCTGCTCGAACAGCGCCGCAAGCTCGCGGGTCAGCCGCTCGGCCGTGAAGTCGGACTGCGCGATCAACAGGCAGGCGCCCGCCGCCTCGAAAGCCCGCGCGTTGGCGGTCTGGTGATCGTCGACCGCGTGCGGATAGGGCACCAGGATCGAAGGCCGGCCGATCGTGCCCAGCTCCGAGACGCTCGACGAACCAGAGCGCGCAATCACCAGGTGCGCGGCGGCAAGGCGCTGCGCCATATCCTTGAAGAACGGCGCGGTCTCGGCGACGACGCCGCCCTGGGCGTAGCTCGCGCGCACCGCCTGCAGGTCTTCGTGGCGGCACTGCTGCACCAGCCGCACGCGCGAACGCAATTCGGCCGGCAGCGCCAGGATCGCGCGAGGCACGATCTGGCTGAAGACGGCCGCACCCTGGCTGCCACCGAACACCAGCAGGTCGATCACCCGTCCCGGCGCCGGCGCACGATAGGGCGTGCCGCGCATCGCCCGGATCGGCTCGCGTACCGGATTGCCAACCAGCGAGGTCCGCGAATCGCTCCCCGGAACGAACCTCGTCTGCGCGAACGAGGTCGCGATCCGGGCCGCTGCTGACAGGGCGAGCCGGTTGGCCTTGCCCAGCACTGCATTCTGCTCGTGCAACATGATCGGCAGGCGGCGCAGGCGCGCCGCCATAAGGGTCGGCACCGTGGCATAGCCGCCAAAGCCCACGACCGCGGCCGGCGCTATTCTGCCGAGCAGTCGCCAGGCCTGGACGAACCCCAGGGCCAGTTCGGGCAGCGCGCGCAGCCGCCGGCCGATCGAACCGGACGGGCTTGCCGAGCGGATGTAGTGGATCGGCCGGCGCGCCAGCGCGCCCTGCCACTGGCGCCCACGCGAATCGGTGATCAGCTCGAACGGCATGCCGCGAGACTCGAGCTCGCCGGCCAGCGCCTCGGCCGGGAACACGTGCCCGCCGGTGCCGCCGGTTGCGAGAACGATCGTGCGCGAGTCCGCCGTCATACCGCCTCCCTGAGGCCGGCATGCTCGCGTGTAAGCGAGAGCATCATGCCGACGGCAATCGCCATGGCGAGTGCTGAGGAGCCGCCGTAGGAGATGAACGGCAGGGTCATGCCCTTGGCCGGGATGAGCTGGATGGTCGAAGCCATGTTGATGGCCGCCTGCAGACCGAACTGCACGCCGAGCCCGGTGGCCGCGAGGGTGATGAACAGGCTGGTTTCCTTCGAGGCGCGCGACAGGGCGCGCAAGGTGACGAAGGCGAACAGCGCCAGGATGATCAGGCAGACGACCAGGCCGAATTCCTCGCCCGCTACCGCCATGACGAAATCGGTATGCGCATCTGGCAGCTGCGCCTTGACCGTGCCCTCGCCCGGGCCACGGCCGAACAGCGAGCCGTTCATGAAGGCTTCGAGCGCGGTGTTGACCTGATAGTTGTCGCCCGACGAGGGATCGAGAAAGCGGTCGAAGCGGCTGCGCACGTGGCTGAACACGAAGTAGGCACCGACCAGCGCGCCCGCGCCGCCGATCACGCCGGCGCCCGCAATCCACATCGGAAGGCCGACGACGAAGAGCTGCGCGGCCCAGACCGAAGCGACCACGATGCTCATGCCGAGGTCGGGCTGCAAGACCAGAAGCGCCAGCACGGTGCCGACCAGCAAGGTCGACAGGAAATAGCCCGGCATCCGCCGCTCGGCGCGCGCCTGGGCGAGCAGCCAGGCCGAGATCACCGCGAGGCTCGGCTTGACGAACTCCGACGGCTGCACGCTCGACAGACCGGGCACCGAGATCCAGCGCCGCGCTCCCTTGATCTCGACGCCGATCACGAAGGTGGCAGCAAGCAGCACGACACTGCCGCAGAACACCAGCAACGCCAGCCGCCGGACATGGCGCGGCGACACCAGCGAGATCGCCAGCATCAGCATCAGGGCGATCGGCAGGAACAGAAACTGGCGCTTGGCGAACATGAAGGAGTCCGCGCCGATTCGCTCGGCGGCCGGCGGCGAGGCAGCAAGCGTCAGCAGCACGCCGAACGCCATGATGCCCAGAATGGCGCCGAGCGACCAGCGGTCGACGGTCCACCACCATTGGCCGATCACGCTGCGGTCATCGCGCGGAACCTGGATCACGCCACCCTCCCCAGCACCTGCGCACCCGGCAGGGCGCGCGCCATGGCGCGGAACGCATCGCCTCGATGTTCGTAGCTCTTCCACTGGTCCCACGAGGCGCAGGCCGGCGACAGCAGCACGACGACGTCGCCCTGCGAACCCGCCTCCCGCTGCGCCATCGCGTGCGCGGCATCGAGCGCATGTTGCAGGTCGCCGC
>CAYZQZ010000165.1:0-8402 GCA_964480235.1 uncultured Reyranella sp.
GATCCCGCAGGGCAGCGAGCTGGTCGCCACGGTGATGTTCGAGATCGACGATCCGGTCCGGCGCAATCGCGTGCTCGCCACCCTGGGCGGTGTCGAACACAAGGCGTTCATCCGCCTGGGCAGCGAGACGATCCCCAGCGTTGCCGAGGACGATCAGGAGCGCACGCGCGAGGACGGCAAGGCTTCGTCGGTGCAGTTCATGCGCTTTCCCTTTACCGCTGCGCAGGTCGCGACCTTCAAGTCGGGCCCAGGCGACGTAATCGTGGGCTTCGACCATCCCAACTACGGCCACATGGCGGTGATGCCGCCTGCCGTGCGCGCGGCACTGGCGCGGGATTTCGCCTGATCAGCGTTTGGCCGTGATCGGCTGGGTGAAGGTCGCCCGGTCTCCGGGAAAGTCGGGCGGTAGCGGCGGATAGGGCGACGCGGTCTTGATCGCGTCGAGCATGCCGCGGTCAAGCGCCATGACGCCACTCGATTGCGCGATCACCACGTCGATCAGGCGACCGTCACGGGCGATCGTGAACTTCAGGACCACGGTGCCGCCCTCGTTCTTGTCGCGCAGGTTCGGCAGATACTGAGAGAACTTGCGGATCACCGCCCAGGCATATTCGTCCATCGCCCGGTTGCGCGCATGCGCTTCCGCCGGGTTGACCATGGTGTTCGAGGGATTGTGCGCGGTTTGCGGGGCATCGTGAGGCGAATGCGACGACAGCGGCGAGGGCTGCAGCTGCTGGCGCTGTGGCGTCGGAGCGGGAGCCGGGCGCGGTGCCGGTCGGGCAATTTCCTGAGGCGGGGGCGGCGGCGCGATGCGCACGAAGTCCTGCATGCTGAGCGGCGCCGGCGGCGCTGCGACCTGCGGCAGTTCCTTCTCGACCGATTCCAACTGCGGTCTGGGCGGTGGGGCGGCTTCCTGCGATTCAGCCGGCTTGGAGGTGGTTTCGCTCGGCTTGTCGGCCGCCTTGGGTGCAGGGGGCGGCACGCCGAGCGGCACATTGGAGGCAGCAGACGGCGGCTGGGCCACGGGCGCAGACGGGGGTGGGGACGAGGGCGGCGGCGGCAGGGGAAGAGGCTGCGCGGCGGCAGCTTCGGCGGGCTTTTGAGGCTCCGGCACGGTCGGCGGGGCCGGGATGGTCGCGGCCTGCTGGTTCGGGCTCTCGATCGTGACCTCGATCGGTGCCGACGGCTCGCCTTCGGAGAGTTTCAGCGGCGACACCAGATAGAGCGCCAAGGCTACAGCGGCATGCAGCAGCAAGGCCATGCCGGCCGCAGGCGGCGACATGTGCTCGAACCGGAGATAGGTGGTGCTGACAGCGTGGACCACGACGGTTCTTTCTACGTCGCAGGAAGGGGAGCGGCCAGTGGCGGATTGCCCGCCGGCCGGCGATCAGTTGCCAAGCCTCAGTTGATGGGTTCGGACTTGTAGACGCCCCAGATCTGGGTGCGCTCGAGCCAGCCGCTGACACCGCTCGAGACACGCACCCTGCACCATTCACCGGTACAGGAGCGGATTTCGCCAATCACCTCAGGGTCGAGTCTGGCCGTGATCTCGGCGGAGTTGGAGGGCGTCTTATAGAGGCTCGCGGTTTTCGACGGCACGATGAAGGAACGTTTGCCGGTGAGCAGGCCCTGGTAGACCCAGCCGCCGGCGCCCTGCCAGTCGCGGATTTTTCGCCAGTTTTCGAACTCGGCCACGATCTCGACCGGCATGCCCTTGCGCTTGAAAACCCAGTCGATGGGATAGCGCGAGCCCGGCCCGGTACGGACGTTCACTTCGTCCGATTTGAGCGACGCGAACCGCGGAATTGGCAGGCCTGAGCCCTTGCGCTGGGCGTTTGGATTGGTGTCGGCGGCCCATGCCGGTCCGGCCGCAGGAGGCAGGGTGCCCACGCAAAGCAACGTCAACGCTACAAGGACCGCCCCAAGAGGGGCGGACAGCCGTACTCGCATGGGCGTGAATAGTACCTGAAATATCCAGAATATTCTACAAGCCTTTGAAAGATCGCGATTTTCCGTTGCGGTACACGAGATGGGCCTTTGCTAGACAAGTCGGCAATGGAATTGCTAATCGGGCAGATATGCCGTCCAGCTCCAAGCAAAAGCCGTTGGTGATCGTCACCCGGAAGCTCCCCGAGGCGATCGAAACCCGGCTCATGGAGCTGTTCGAGACCCGCCTCAATGTAGACGACGCGCCGCTCTCGGCCGCCCAGCTCGTGGAGGCGGTGAAGACCGCCGACGTACTGGTGCCGACCGTCACCGATCGCATCGACAGCCGGGTGCTGAGCCAGGCCGGCCCGAGGCTGAAGCTGATCGCCTCGTTCGGAACCGGCGTCGACCACATCGATCTCGACACCGCCCGGCAGCGCGGCATCACCGTGACCAATACGCCAGGCGTCCTGACCGAGGACACCGCCGACATGGCGATGGCGCTGGTGCTTGCCACGGCCCGCCGCATGGGGGCGGGCGAGCGGCTGGTCCGTGCCGGCAAATGGACCGGTTGGAGCCCGACTTCGATGCTCGGCGCGCGCCTTCAGGGCAAGCGCATGGGTATTGTCGGCATGGGCCGGATCGGCCAGGCGCTGGCGCAGCGCGCGCGGGGATTCGGCCTGGCGATCCACTATCACAATCGCAAGAAGGTCCATCCCGAGATCGAGCGCGAGCTCGAGGCAACCTTCTGGGAAAGCCTCGATCAGATGCTCGCCCGCATGGACATCGTGTCGGTCAATTGCCCGCACACACCCGCCACGTTCCATCTGCTGTCCGCGCGCCGGCTGAAGCTGATGAAGCCGAGCGCCATCATCGTGAACACCGCGCGCGGCGAGGTGATCGACGAAAACGCGCTGGTGCGCATGCTCAAGGCCGGTGAGCTCGCAGGAGCGGGCCTCGACGTCTACGAGCACGAACCGCAGGTGAATCCAAAGCTGCTGGAACTCGACAGCGTCGTGGCGCTGCCGCACATGGGCTCGGCTACTCTGGAAGGCCGCATCGAGATGGGCGAGAAGGTCCTGATCAACATCAAGACCTTCGCCGACGGCCACAAGCCGCCGGATCGCGTCCTTGCGACGATGTTCTGACGGCAACGGCCGTCATCCTGGGTATGACAAGAGATCCCCTCTAGGTCGCGTCGAAATCGTCGCCGGTCGCCTGTTGGCCGGAGCCCGAATTGTTGGAGAGAACATCACGCGCCGAGCGCCCGATCTGGGCGCCGATCAGGATGGTGAGCGACGTCCAGTACATCCACACCATGATGGCGGCGAAGCCCGCGGTCGCACCGAACGCCGACGTGAGCTCGGTCACCTGGAAGTAGAAGACCAGCGCGCGATTGCCGATCGCGAACAGCAGCGCATTGGCGGCGCCGCCGACCAGCGCGAAGCGCCATGGCACACCGCCCGTCGGTAGCCATTTGTAGATCAGGGTGAAGAAAACGATGAGGATGCCGTAGTGGGTGAACCCGGATATTGCGGGGCCGATCCATTGCCCCAGAATCGGAAAGGCCTGCAGCGCGCCGGCATAGGCCGACAACAGCACGCTGCTCATGATCACGACGATCAGCATCAATCCCAGTACGACCATCAAGAGGAGCGCCAGACCGCGTGACTTGATCGTCGCCACTACCGGATGGATCTGCCGTGTCGAAGCGCCACGCCAGATGACCTCGATGCTGTCGTCGAGTTCGACGAAGACGCGGCTGCCGGTATAGAGCAGCACCACGGCGCCGACGATCGCCGCCAGCCCGCCGCCCCTGAAGAGGTCCTGCGAAGCAAAGCGCTGGATGCTCTTCAAATGCTCGGCCTCGACGATGGAGCCCAGCGCGTCGAAGATTGCCTGTTGCGCCATCAGTTTTCCGACGAACGGTTCGGCGATGGCGATCGAGAAGATCATGATCGGGCCGAGCGCGAACATCGTGTAGAAGGCCATCGCTGCAGCCGAAGTCGATAGCCGGTTTGTGAAAAAACCGACCGCGACCGCGTATGCGATTTGCCAGAGTTTGCCGAGCATGGGCGGTGATTCAGCGCAAATGGGCGATGGCGTTGGCGTAGTAGGCGAGCAGCGGCCGTTCGGCCGGCGCGGCAGCGTACAGGCCGTCTGCCGTGGTCTCGACCAGGCGGCGAAGAACCAGCATGCGCAATCCGACATGGAAGGCGTAGTCGCGGTCGCCGCGCGGCAGATACAGCTTAGCCCCTCTTCCTTCGAAATGCTCCATCAGTCGTCCGGCCCTCAATTTCAGGTCGAGCTCGTCGATCGGCTGCTCGGCCTCGACCAGTACCGTGGCGAGCAGCGATACCGGCAGCACTGGCACGATTCTCGACACTTCGGCCATCAAGTCGTCGGCCAGGCGGCCAATCACCTCGAAGCGCTGGTCCTTGTCGAGCACCCGCAGGTCGCCCGAGCCGTCGCTCGAATGCGCCGCGAGCCAGTCGCGCGCCGAGACCATGCGGCCGAAATTCACGCAGGCATAGCCGAAGCGGTACCAGCGGCCGGTCAGCATCAGGCCCAGCTGACTGAACCAGAAGCCGAGTGTCGTTCTGAGCGCGAACCAGATTCCACGCCGCGGTGCCTCCTTGTCGAGCGAGCGCAGCAGCGTGCGGTCTTCAAGCACGCGGTCGTAGTTCAGCGCCACCGGTACGAACACGATGTCGGCGCCGCGCACCGGATCGAACGACTTCAGCATGTAATCGAGCAGGCCGAGCTTGGGCGGCCGCAGCTTGCCGTCGCGCGACAGGCCGCCCTCGGGATACATCGCCTGGGCGACACCCGCTTCGGTCGCCATGTGCACGTAACGTTCGAGTACGCGGCGATAGACCGGATTGTTGGAATTGCGCCGCACGAAATAGGCGCCCATCGAGCGAATCAATTGTTGCAGGGGCCAAATGCGGGCCCATTCGCCAACCGCATAGCTCAACGCCGTGCGTTCGGCGGCGAGGAAGGCCACCAGCACGTAGTCCATGTTGCTGCGGTGATTCATCACGAACACGACGGCGGTGCCCGCCGGGACGCCGGCCAGGGTCTTTTCGTCGGCGTAGCCCAGCCGCACGCGATAGAGCAGGCGGGCGATCAGGCGGGCGATCGAGTAGCCGAGGCGGAAATAGAGATAGGCATTGAAGGTCGGCACGATCTCGCGGGCGTAGCGGTAGACTTCGTTCATCGCGGCTTCGCGCGGAATCTTGTTCTCCCTGGCGTAGTCGTTGGCCGCGGCGACGACCTGCGGGTCGTAGACCAGGCGGTCGATCAGCACCTGCCGCTTGGTGAGCTGGAACGGCTTGATCTCGACATCGAGCTTGCGGTTGACCGTGTCGATCAGCCGATTGAGCCGCCGGCGCAGGAACCAGCGGCCGCTGGGAATCATCAGGCGGTCGACCAGCGACCACAGCGCAAAGGCCGAGATCGCCAGGAACAGCCAGAGCGGAACGGAGACCAGATCGCTCATGTCATTGCCGGCCTGGCCGCGCCGTCCTCGCTCAGAACGGAGCGATGCCCACTTTGGTGAGGATCAGCATCAGCGAGACCGCGGTCAGCACCAAGGTGGTGCCGACCGCGCCGATGAACCGGCCCTGCGGCACGAATCCCAGAATACCGCCGGCATGGGCCAGGCGGGCCACCAGCAGGACCGCCGCCAGGATTCCAACAACACGACCGCTGTAGAAGCCGCCGAGCAGCCAGATCAGCAACAGGCAGAGGGGCGCAAACTCGATCAAATTGCCGTGCGCGCGGATCGCCGCCTGCATTTCGCGGTCGCCGCCGTCTCCCAGCGAGATCCGCTTCTTGCCGCGCAGCCTGGCGACATTGAGTGTGAGCACGGCTGCCAGCAGGCCGATCAGGCCAGCACAAACGTAATAGACGGTCATCGATCCCCCCTCGATTCCAACGCATTGTATGGCCATATTGGAGCGGGGCAAAAGCAAGTGGAGCCGCTCATGTGGCAAGTCCTTCGCAAGAAAGCCGAGATGCCGACCGCTGACCGCGCCCTGCCGGGCCGAAAGTCGCCGGCCTTCGCCATTCCGACCGAGCATTACGTCAACCATAACCGCATCCAGCCGCCCTTCCCGGCCGGCCTCGAGCAGGCGATGTTCGGGCTGGGATGCTTCTGGGGCGCCGAGCGCATGTTCTGGAAGATTCCGGGCGTGTACTCGACCGCCGTCGGCTATGCCGCGGGCCTCACCCCCAACCCGACCTACGAGGAGGTCTGCTCGGGCTATACCGGCCACAACGAAGTGGTGATGGTGTGGTTCGATCCGAAGAAGACCTCGTACGAGGCCCTGCTGAAGGTGTTCTGGGAGGGCCATGACCCGACGCAGGGCATGCGCCAGGGTAACGATGTCGGTACCCAATACCGCTCCGGCATCTACGCCTATTCGCCCGAGCAGATGCGGAAAGCCGAGGCCTCGAAGGCGCTGTTCCAGAAGGAATTGGCCAAGAATGGCATGGACGCGATCACGACCGAAATTCTCGATGCGCCCGTGTTCTACTACGCCGAGGATTATCATCAGCAGTATCTCGCCAAGAATCCCAATGGCTATTGTGGCCTGGGCGGCACTGGCGTGAGCTGTCCGATCGGGCTCGGTGTGTCGGCGCAATAGCCGCCGCGCGGCATCGCGAAACACACGTAGCAATTCGCCGAAACCGAGAAATCGAGGGGAAACCGCACGGGCGTAGTTCCACGGTGCCAATAACGCCGAAGGAACCCGCCCGTGACTCCCCACCAGATCAAGCTCGTTCAGAACAGCTTCGCCCAGGTCGCGCCGATCGCCACGATCGCCGCCGATCTCTTCTACGGGCGCCTGTTCGAGATCGCCCCGATGGTGCGCCGCATGTTTCCGCAGGACATGACGGAGCAGAAGAAGAAGCTGATGACCATGCTGGGTATGGTGGTGAGCGGCCTGACCAAGCTCGACGCGCTGGTTCCTGCCGTGCGCGCACTCGGCAAACGCCACGCCGCCTACGACGTCCACGAGGAGCATTTCGCACCGGTCGGCGCGGCGCTGCTGTGGACGCTCGAGCAGGGCCTGGGCGACGATTTTACACCCGAGGTCAAGGAAGCCTGGGCGACGGCCTACGGTGTGCTGTCCAAGGTCATGATCGAGGCGATGGCCGAAGAGCGGCTGGCGGCCTGAGAATGCCCCCTGTCGACGCAACCTGGGCGCCGAACTATCTCTTGGTAGTGCGCCTCGACCTGCAGATCGTTTTGGTCGACCTGCGCGGCTGGCTGCGGCGCAATTGGCTGCAGCGCCGGTCGGCTATAAGATTCGCCGAACGACATGCCAGGCGATGAACCCGAACAGTTATCCATCGACCACGCCGGCGACTGCCTGCCGGTAACCTTTGTTCGTTCGGCGCGCGCCCGCCGCGCTTCACTGCGGGTCGATCCTGCACACCGCCGCATCGTGCTCACGGCGCCGATGCGCATGGCGCGCGGTACCGCCCTGGGTTTTGCCCAGGCCCAGGCTGGCTGGATCGCCGCGCGCCTGAGGCGCCTGCCGCAGGCTCGTCCCTTCGCCGATGGCGCCGAAGTCCCGCTGTTCGGCATGCCTCATGTCGTTCGCCATCGCGCAGAGTCGCGCGGCACGGTGTGGCTGGAGAGCGGCGAGATTCACGTCGCGGGACGGCTCGAGCACCTGCCGCGCCGGCTGCGTGACTGGCTGATCGGGCAGATGCGTGTGCATCTCGAACCGTTGGTCTTGCAAAAGGCGTCGCGAGTCGAGCGCCGGGTGAAGCGCATTACGCTACGCGACAACCGCTCGCGCTGGGGCAGTTGTGCGCCGGACGGCAGCATGAGCTTTTCCTGGCGCCTGGTCTTTGCGCCACCAGTGGTGCTCGACTATCTGGTGGCACACGAGGTGGCGCATCTCGTCCACCACAATCACGGCGAGCGCTTCTGGGCGCTGACCCGGGAACTCTGCGACGGTTCGATGGACGAGGCGCACGCCTGGCTGCGCCGCCATGGCGAGACCCTGTTGCAGTACGGCGCCTGATCCTCAGCCGAAGCGGCCCGGATCGCACGCCATGAGGGCGTCCGGGAGCGCCTCGCCGTCCATCTGCCGGACAATCAGGCGGCCAGTGGCGGTGGCGAGCGTCAAGCCGACATGCTGGTGCCCATAGCCGCAATAGACATTCTCCAGGCGCGGGGCGCGGCCGATTGCCGGCCGGAAGTCGGGCAGGCTCGGGCGCTCGCCGATCCACCGGCTGATCTCGGGACCGCCGACGCCGGGAAAGACGTCCTTCAGATGTCGGACCAGGAGATCGGCGCGATGCCAGGACGGCGGCTGGTGCGGCGCGGCGAGTTCGACGGTGCCTGCGAGTCGCAGGCCTTCGTTCATCGGCGTGATGAAGAATCCGCGACCGGATGGGCTGACCGGCAGGTCGAAGCGCACGTTGTCCGGCGCCAGCATGACGTGATAGCCGCG
>CAYZQZ010000166.1:0-8349 GCA_964480235.1 uncultured Reyranella sp.
GCCGCTGACTGCCAGCCGCGTCACCGGCATCGTGAGCCGCGGCGGCTCGATGATGGCGCAGTGGTGCCTCACCGAGCATCGCGAGAGCTTCCTCTACGAGCACTTCGGCGACATTTGCGACATCATGCGCAAGTATGACGTGTCGTTCTCGCTGGGCGACGGCCTGCGACCCGGCTCGAACGCCGACGCCAACGATGCCGCGCAGTTCGCCGAGCTCGAGACGCTCGGTGAGCTGACGAAGGTGGCCTGGGACAAGGGTTGCCAGGTCATGATCGAAGGGCCGGGCCATGTCCCGATGCACAAGATCAAGGTCAATATGGAGAAGCAGCTCCGGGAATGCGGTGAGGCGCCGTTCTATACGCTCGGACCGCTCGTGACCGACATTGCACCGGGCTACGACCACATCACGTCGGGCATCGGCGCGGCAATGATCGGATGGTTCGGCACGGCGATGCTCTGCTACGTCACGCCGAAGGAACATCTGGGCCTGCCAGATCGCAACGACGTGAAGGTCGGCGTCATCACCTACAAGATCGCTGCGCATGCGGCCGACCTCGCCAAGGGCCATCCCGCGGCTCGGCTGCGTGACGACGCGCTCTCCAAGGCACGCTTCGAGTTCCGTTGGATGGATCAGTTCAACCTGTCGCTCGATCCGGAGACGGCGGAGAAGTTCCACGACGAAACGATGCCCAAGGAGGCGCACAAGACGGCGCACTTCTGCTCGATGTGTGGCCCGAAATTCTGCTCCATGCGTATCACACAGGACATCCGCGACTATGCCCAGAAGGGCATGAAAGAGATGAGCGACAAGTTCAAAGCTGGCGGCAGCCAGATCTACGTGCCGGACAAGGCTGCCGACTGAGGGTAACCCGGCGGCGGTTTGGCTTCCGCCGGGCCTCATTTCTCGCCCTTCCTTGCCTCAATAGGGCCACCGGGGGAGACTCCAGTGGCTTCTTACGTATTACAGGCGGCTGTATTGGCTCTGGGGGCTACTAATAGATGAAGCGGCTGAGGACCCTACTAGGCATTGGGTTGGGACTTGCCGTGGTTATCGGGGCAGGCTGGTACATTACCCAAAGCAGTACGCCCGCGCCGACCCGGCAAGGTGGTCGCTTCGGGGCTGGCGGGCCGATTCCCGTCGGCACTGCCCAGGCCCAGAAGGGCGAGATTCCGATCGTGCTCAAGGCGCTGGGTACGGTAACGCCGCTCGCCACCGTTGTGGTGAAAACCCAGATCACCGGCCAGCTCATTCAGGTCGCCTTTACCGAGGGCCAGGTGGTCAAGAAGGGTGATCTTCTCGCCGTCGTCGATCCGCGGCCCTACGAAGTGGCGTTGCAGCAGGCGCAGGGCACACTCGAGAAAGACCAGGCATTGCTCAAGAACGCGCAGATCGATCTGCAGCGTTACAAGACCCTGGTTGCGCAGGACTCGATCGCACGCCAACAGTACGACACGCAGGCGGCGCTGGTGCGCCAGTACGAGGCGGCACTCGTCACCGATCAGGCTCTGGTCGATGCCGCAAAGCTCAACCTCGTTTATACGCGAATCATCGCACCGACCGACGGACGCATCGGCCTGCGCCTGGTCGATCAGGGCAACTACGTCACGATGGGTGACGCCACCGGCATCTGCGTCATAACCCTGATGAAGCCGATATCGGTGATGTTCACCATTCCGGAGGATGCGCTGCCGCGGGTGCGTAAACGCCTGCGCGACGGCGCCCAGCTGCCCGTCACCGCGCTCGACCGGGCGCAGAAAAACGAACTCGGGCAGGGCAAGGTCGCGACCAACGACAACCAGATCGACACGACGACCGGCACGGTAAAACTGCGTGCGCTGTTCGAGAATCCGGACGAAGCGCTGTTTCCCAATCAGTTCGTCAATGTTCGCCTGCTGGTCGACACGGTGAAAGATGCGACTGTCGTGCCGGTGGCCGCCATTCAGCGCGGCCCGTCAGGCCTCTTCGTCTATCGCGTGAAGGCTGACGAGACCGTCGAGTTCCGGCCGGTCGACACGGGCGAGACCGATGGCGAGAAGATCGCCGTCGCGAAGGGTCTGGAAATCGGTGACGAGGTGGTGGTCGACGGCACCGATCGCCTGCGCGACGGGTCCAAGATCCGCCGTCCCAACGCCAACGCAGGGGGGCGGCCGGTGGCGGCAGCGCCGGCCGAGGGAGCGCGTCCGAAAACGCCGGGTAACGGCAACGAGCGTGGGGGCGCCAATACGGGCAACGGGGAGCGCCGCGGCGGCACCCGTCCCGCGCAGACCAACCAGTAGCGCGGCGCGCGCGGCATGAACCCGTCGCGTCTCTTCATCGAGCGCCCGGTCGGCACGTCGCTGCTGATGGTGGCGATCATGATGGTGGGCATCATTGCCTATCGCTTCCTGCCGCTTTCTGCCCTGCCCGAAGTCGACTATCCGACCATTCGGGTCCAGACGCTCTATCCCGGCGCCGGGCCGGAAGTCATGGCCTCGTCGATCACAGCGCCCCTCGAGCGCCAGTTCGGCCAGATGCCGGGCCTCAATCAGATGACGTCGACCAGTTCGGCCGGCGCCTCCACGGTTACCTTGCAGTTCGATCTGAAGCTCGGAATCGATATCGCCGAGCAACAGGTCCAGGCCGCGATCAACGCCGCCGGCAATCTGCTGCCGGGAGACCTGCCGGCCCCGCCGATCTACGCCAAGGTCAATCCGGCGGACGCGCCGATCATCACGCTTGCCGTGACGTCGAGCACCGAGCCTCTGACCAAAGTCTACGACCTGGTCGACACGCGGCTGGCGCAGAAGATCTCGCAGCTTGCCGGTGTCGGGCTGGTGACCCTGGAAGGCGGCCAGAAGCCCGGCGTACGCATTCGTGCAAACCCCACCGCGCTTGCCGCCTACGGGCTCAACATCGACGACCTGCGAACCACCATCACGAACGCCAACGTCAACACGCCCAAGGGCAATTTCGACGGCCCGACCCGTGCCTACACGATCAACGCCAACGACCAGATCACAGACCCGAAGCTGTTCCGCGATGTCATCGTCGCCTACCGCAACGGCGCGCCGGTGCGGCTGTCGGACGTGGCCACCGTCGAGGATGCGCAGGAGAACAACCGGCTGGCGGCGTGGATGAATACGACGCCGGCGGTGATCGTCAACGTCCAGCGCCAACCCGGAGCCAACGTCATTGCCGTGGTCGACAGCATCAAGGCGCTGCTGCCCACACTGCGCGAAAACCTGCCGAGTTCGCTCGACGTCACGGTGCTGACCGATCGTACGCTGACGATCCGCGCCTCGGTGCGCGACGTGCAGATCGAGCTCAGCTTCGCCGTGTTGCTGGTCGTGGTGGTGATCTTCCTGTTCCTCGGCGACTGGCGGGCCACGCTCATTCCCAGCCTGTCGGTGCCGTTGTCGCTGGTCGGCACCCTGGCGGTGATGTACCTGGCCGAGTTCAGCCTCAACAATCTCTCGATCATGGCGCTCACGATCGCCACGGGCTTCGTGGTCGACGATGCCATCGTGATGATCGAGAACATCGCGCGCTACATCGAGCGGGGCGACGATCCGCACGAGGCGGCGCTCAAGGGATCGCGCCAGATCGCCTTCACCGTGGTTTCGCTGACGGTGTCTCTGATCGCGGTGCTGATCCCGCTGCTGTTCATGGGCGACGTCGTCGGCCGCCTGTTCAGTGAATTCGCGGTGACGCTTTCGGTCACCATCCTGATCTCGGCGGTGGTGTCGCTCACTCTGGTGCCGATGATGTGCGCGCAGTTGCTGAGCCATCGGCCGCCGCGGGAACGAGCCGGCGACCATCCCGAGGCGCAGGCGCTGGGCGCGCGCTGGTTCGCCCGCCTGATCGACTGGTACGACAAGACCTTGATCGTCGTGCTGCGCCACCAGCCTCTCACGCTCCTGGTGGCGCTCGGAACGGTGGCGCTCACTGTCTTTCTCTATGTCGTCGTGCCCAAGGGATTCTTCCCGGTCCAGGACAACGGTCTGATCCAGGCCGTGACCGAGGCGCCGCAGTCGATCTCGTTCGCCGCAATGAGCGAGCGCCAGCGCCGCATGGCCGACGCGATCCTGGGGGATCCCGACGTCGCGAGCCTGAGCTCATTCGTCGGCGTCGACGGCACCAATCCGACCCTGAATTCGGGCCGCATGCTGATCAACCTCAAGCCGCGCGACGCGCGCAGCGCGTCGGCGAGCGAGGTGATCCGCCGCCTGCAGCGGGATACGCGCAATGTCGAGGGCATCACCCTGTTCATGCAGCCCGCGCAGGACCTGACGATCGATTCGACGGTTGCCCGGACGCAGTACCAGTTCGTGCTGGAGAGTCCCAATCCTGACGATTTCGACGTTTGGGTGCCGCGGCTGATGGATCGTCTCGGCCACGTTCCGGAGATCACGGACGTGGCGACCGAGCTGCAGAGCAAGGGCCTGACGATGTTCATCAAGATCGACCGCGATGCGGCGGCCCGCTTCGGCATCACCGCCGCCACGGTCGACAATGCTCTCTACGACGCCTACGGCCAGCGCATCGTCTCGACGGTCTACACCCAGACCAACCAGTACCGGGTAATCTACGAGATCGATCCGGCGATGGCCCGTTCGCTCGACTCGCTCTACAACCTCTACCTGCCCGGCGCAGGCGGCAAGCAGGTGCCGCTTTCGGCCTTCGCGACCTTCGAGGAGCGCACTGCGCCCCTGAGGCTCGACCGGCTCGGCCAGTTTCCCGCCACCACCGTCTCCTTCAACCTGGCGCCGGGCGCGTCGCTCGGCGAGGCCGTCGAGGCGATCGTCGCGGCCAAGCAGGAGATCGGCATGCCACGGTCGATCCAGACGCATTTCCAGGGTGCTGCCCTTGCCTTCCAGAAGGCGCTCAACAGCCAGCTCATGCTGATCCTGGCGGCGATCGTCACGGTCTACATCGTGCTGGGCGTGCTCTATGAGAGCTACATCCATCCGGTGACGATCCTGTCGACCCTGCCGTCTGCCGGCATCGGTGCGCTGCTGGCGCTGATCCTCGGCGGCGAGGACCTGAGTGTCGTGGCGATCATCGGCATCGTGCTGCTGATCGGCATCGTCAAGAAGAACGCGATCATGATGATCGACTTCGCCCTCGACGCCGAGCGCAACGAAGGAATGGCGCCGCAGCAGGCCATCCACCAGGCCTGCCTCCTGCGCTTCCGTCCGATCCTGATGACGACGATCGCAGCCTTGGTGGGCGCGTTGCCGCTGATGCTGGGGAGCGGAACCGGCTCGGAGCTGCGACATCCGCTCGGCCTCACCATCGTGGGCGGCCTGATCGTCAGCCAGATGCTGACCCTCTACACCACGCCGGTGATCTACCTCGCCTTCGACCGGCTGGGCCGGCGCCTGCGCGGCCAGCCGCTCGACACGCCGGCCTATCCGCGCGCCGCGCCGCAGGCGGGCGAATAGTGAACATTTCCGCGCCCTTCATCGCTCGGCCGGTGGCAACCACACTGCTGACGATCGGCGTGTTCCTGGCCGGCGCGTTGGGGTTCATGCGTCTGCCGGTGTCGCCGCTGCCCAAGGTCGATTTTCCTACCATCTCCGTGCAGGCGAGCTTGCCCGGTGCCTCGCCCGATACGGTCGCGACCAGCGTGACGACGCCTCTCGAACGCCGCCTGGGCGCGATCGCGGGTGTTACCGAGATCACCTCGACCAGCACGGTCGGCAATGCGCGCATCACGCTTCAGTTCGACCTGTCGCGCAACATCGACGGCGCGGCGCGCGACGTGCAGGCGGCAATCAATGCCGCGCGTGCCGACCTACCGTCTGATCTGCGCAGCAATCCGATCTACCGCAAGATCAATCCCGCCGACGCGCCGGCACTGGTGCTCGCGCTGACCTCCGAGACGATCGGCCAGGGCCGCCTCTACGACGCGGCATCGAACGTCCTGCAGCAGCGTCTGTCGCAGGTTTCCGGCGTTGGCCAGGTGGCCGTGAGCGGCAGCTCCCTGCCGGCGGTGCGGGTAGAGATCAATCCGAATGCGCTGTCGAAGTACCGGATCGGTCTCGAGAGCGTGCGCGCGGGTCTCGCGGCAGCCAATGCAAACACACCCAAGGGCGCAATCGACGTCGGCGAACGGCGCTATCAGATCTACGTCAACGACCAGGCTAGAGTGGCGTCCGAGTATCGTGACCTGGTCATCGCCTGGCGCAATGGCGCACCGGTTAGATTGAGCGACGTCGCCGAGGTGATCGACTCGACCGAGGACATTCGCAATGAAGGTCAGGTCAACGGCAAACGCTCGGTTCTGGTACTCGTTTACCTGCAGCCCAACGCCAACATCATCGAAACTGTTGACCGGGTGAAGGAGCTTTTGCCGGACCTGCAGGCCGCGCTGCCCAACGACGTCGACGTCACGCTCGCCTCCGACCGGACCACTACCATTCGCGCTTCGCTGAAAGAGGTCGAGCAGGCGCTGATCATTTCGGTCGTGCTGGTCGTCCTGGTGACTTTCGCCTTCCTGCGATCGGTGCGCGCGGGCTTCGTGCCCTCGGTCGCGGTACCGGTGTCGCTCGTCGGCACGTTCGGCGTCATGTACCTGCTCGGCTACAGCCTCAACAACCTTTCGCTAATGGCGATGACGGTCGCGGCGGGCTTCGTTGTCGACGATGCGATCATCATGCTGGAAAACATCCAGCGCCACATCGAGGAGGGCATGCCGCGCCTGCAGGCGGCTCTCACCGGTGCGCGGGAAGTCGGCTTCACTATCGTGTCGATGACGCTGTCGCTGATTGCCGTGTTCATTCCGATCCTGTTGATGGGCGGTATCGTCGGCCGTCTGTTCCGCGAATTCGCCATGACCCTGACGATCGCCATCCTGATCTCGATGGTTATCTCGCTCACCGCCACCCCCATGATGTGCGCCTACATCCTGCGGCGGCCGTCTGACCCTCAGGCCGAGCGGCGGCCGAACCGGCTGGCGCGTTTCAGCGAATGGCTGTTTGACGGTACGCAGCGCTTCTATGGCCATACACTCACCTGGGTGCTGCGCCATCCGCGCATCACCATGCTGGTGTTCCTCGGCACCGTGGTTCTGAACATCTACCTCTATGTCGCGATTCCCAAGGGCTTCTTCCCACAACAGGACACCGGCCGCATCGTGGGATTCATCCGCGGCGACCAGAGCATCTCTTTCCAGGCAATGCGCCGGAAATTTCGCGAGTTCGTCCAGATCGTGCGCAACGACCCCGCGATCGAGAACGTGGCGGGCTTCACCGGCGGCTTCCAGACCAATTCGGGCTTCCTCTTCGCCACGCTGAAGCCGGTGAAGGAACGCGGCGTATCGGCGGATCAGGTGATCAACCGCTTGCGCGTACGCCTCGCCCAGGTGGCGGGCGCCAATCTCTTCCTGACGGCGGTGCAGGATATCCGGGTCGGCGGTCGCCAGAGCAGCTCGCAGTACCAGTTCACCCTTCAGGCCGATTCGCTGCCCGAGCTCTACACCTGGGGACCGCGGTTGGTGCAGGCACTGCAGCGCGATTCGTCGGTCATCACGGACATCGATTCCGACCAACAGCAACGCGGCCTGCAGGTCAATCTGACCATCGACCGAGATGCAGCGGCGCGACTGGGCGTTTCGTCCCGGGCCATTTCGGCGGCGCTTTACGACGCCTTCGGCCAGCGCCAAGTGTCGACGATCTACAACGCACTCAACCAGTATCACGTCGTCATGGAAGTTCATCCCGACTATTGGGAGAATCCCGAAACCCTGAAGGACATCTACGTCAGCACCACCGGCGGCTCGATCAGCGGTGCCCAGGCGACGGCAGCCGTGGGCGTCACGGGGAGCCCCAGTTCGACGCCGCGCATCGCCACCCTGACCGGTGCCGGTGCCACCTCGCTCGATCCCAGCGATGCGGTGCGCAATCAGCGCACCAACGCAATCGCGGTGTCGGGCCGCGGTGTTGCTTCCACGGGGTCGGCTGTCAGCACTTCTCCCGAGACGATGGTGCCGCTGTCGCAGCTCACGCGCTACGAGTTCGGCACAACGCCGCTGTCGGTCAATCACCAGGGCCTGTTCGTGGCCACGACCGTGTCGTTCAACCTCGCGCTCAACAAGAATCTGTCCGATGCGGTCGCCTACGTGCAGACGACGATGCGCGAGATCGGCATGCCCTCGACCATCCATGGCACGTTCCAGGGCACAGCGCGCGCGTTCCAGCAGTCGCTCAACAACCAGCTTCTGGTGATCCTGGCGGCGCTGGCGGCGATCTACATCGTGCTCGGCATTCTGTACGAGAGTTACGTGCATCCGCTGACCATCATCTCGACGCTGCCGGCCGCGGGCCTCGGCGCCTTGCTGGCGCTCCAGATATTTCGTGCCGAGCTGT
>CAYZQZ010000167.1:0-8267 GCA_964480235.1 uncultured Reyranella sp.
TCGCGTGGTCGGCCCGCCCGGTTACACCGTCACCGACCTCAAGACGATCCAGGACTGGGTACTGGAGCGCCGCTTCAAGGCAATCCCCGGCGTGATCGACGTCACCGGCTGGGGCGGCAAGACCAAGACCTACGACATCACCATCGATCTCGACCGGTTGCTGGCCTACGGGCTGACGCTCAAGCAGGTGCTCGATGGGCTGAACAACGCCAACATCAATGTCGGCGCCAACACGGTGAATATCGGCCCGCAGACTGCGATCGTGCGCTCGGTCGGCCAGATCCGCTCGATGGAGGACATCAACGCCACCCTGCTGTCGAACCGCGACGGCGCGCCGGTGCTGGTGTCGGACGTTGCCAAGGTCACGGTCGGCCACCAGCCGCGGCTCGGCATCGCGGGCCAGGACAACGATGACGATATCGTGCAGGGCATCGTGCTGATGCGCCGCGGCGCCGAGACCATGCCGACGCTCACAGGCGTGCTGGCCGAGGTCGAGAAGATCAATTCCTCCGACGTCCTGCCGCCCGGCGTTCGCATCGAGCGCATCTACGACCGCAGCCGCCTGGTCGACATCACCACCCACACGGTGCTGCACAACATGGTGGTGGGCGTGGTGCTGATCTTCTTGATCCAGTGGCTGTTCCTGGGAGATCTCAGGAGTGCGCTGATCGTCTCGGCGACGATTCCGTTCGCGCTGCTGTTTGCGGTGGTCATCCTGGTGATGAACGGCGAGTCGGCGAATCTGCTCTCCATGGGCGCGATCGACTTCGGCATCATCGTCGATGCCACCGTCATCATGGTCGAGAACATCTTCCGTCATCTCGTCTATGCCAGCCATGGTGCGACCGTGCTGACATCGCGGCCGGCGCCGCAGGGCTTGACCGGGCGTTCGGCGTTGATCTTCCATGCCTCGAGCGAAGTCACCAAGGCGATCTTCTTCGCCGCCACCATCATCATCGCGGGCTTCCTGCCCTTGTTCACGCTGTCGGGCGTCGAGGGGCACATCTTCGGACCGATGGCGCGAACCTATGCCTACGCGCTGGCGGGCGGCCTGCTCGCCACCTTCACCATCTGCCCGGCGCTGTCGGCGTTGCTGCTGCCGGCAAAGATCGAACATGCCGAGACGAGGGTGGTGCGCGCCATCACGCGGGTCTACGCGCCGCTGCGCGATCTCGTGCTGGCGCATCGCCGCACCACCATTGCCGCCGGCGTGGGCGTGCTGGCCCTGGCCGGCCTTGCCGGCTCCTCGATCGGGCTGGAATTCCTGCCCAAGCTCGAGGAAGGAAACATGTGGGTGCGCGCCGTCATGCCGGCCTCGATCTCGCTTGAGACCGGCAACGACTACGTCAATCGCATGCGCCGGCTGATCAAGGGCTTCCCCGAGGCCGAGACCGTAATCTCCCAGCACGGCCGGCCCGACGACGGGACCGATTCGACCGGCTTCTTCAATGCCGAGTTTTTCGTGCCGCTGAAGCCGATCGAGCAGTGGCGCAAGGGTCTCGACAAGGAAGCGTTGATTGCCGAGATGAATGCGGCACTGCAGAAGGGCTTCCCCGGCGTCGAATTCACCTTTTCGCAGTACATCCAGGACAACGTCCAGGAAGCAGCGTCCGGCGTGAAGGGCGAGAACTCGGTGAAGATCTCCGGCCCCGACCTCGACACGCTGTCCAAGGTCGCCGACGAGATCAAGAACGCCATCGCCTCGGTCGACGGCATCACCGACCTCGCGGTCTCGGCGTCGCTCGGACAGCCGACCATCCGCATCGACATCGACCGCGCCAAGGCGGCGCGCTACGGGCTCGCGCCGGGCGACATCAATGCCACGGTGCAGGCCGCGATCGGTGGTCAGGCGGCGGGCGACGTCTACGAATCCGGCAGCGACCGGCACTTTCCGATGGTCGTACGTCTCGCCCCGAAGTACCGCGAGAACCTCGAGGCGATCCGGCGCATTCCGATCGGCGTGCAGGGAGTCAACGGTGGCATCACCCAGGTGCCACTGGCCGAAGTCGCCACGGTGAAGATCGTGTCGGGCGCCTTCTACATCTATCGCGAACAGCAGCAGCGCTACGTACCGGTGAAGTTCTCGGTGCGCGGCCGCGATCTGGGTAGCGCCGTGCTCGAGGCGCAGGAGAGAGTGGCCGAGAAGGTCAAGATCCCGGCCGGCTATCGCGTCGAATGGGTCGGCGAGTTCGGCAATCTCAAGAGCGCGCTGCAGCGCCTGGCCATTGCCGTGCCGATCGCTGTCGCGCTGATCCTGCTGCTGCTCTACGTGAGCTTCGGCAATCTGCGCGACACGCTGCTGGCCGGCTGCGCCATTCCGATGGCGCTGATCGGCGGCGTGCTGGCGCTGTTTGGGGCTGGCATGTCGTTCAGTATTTCGGCCGCCATCGGCTTCGTGGCGCTGTTCGGCATCGCGGCGATGAACGGCATCATGGTGGTTTCGTGCTACAATCGTTTGATCGATGCCGGACATGAACGTGAACAGGCGTTGCGCGAGACTTGTGCCCAGCAGATGCGGCCGGTCCTCATGACCTGCGTGGCGGCCTGTGTCGGCCTGCTGCCGGCGGCATTCTCGAGTGCGATCGGCAGCCAGGTGCAGCGCCCGCTCGCCATCGTCGTGGTCGGCGGCACCCTGCTGGCGCCGCTGCTGTTTCTTACCGTGCTGCCGGCCGCGATCGGCGTTTTCTCGCGCCGTCATGTGAAGCGAGCCGAGGCCGAGGCGGCGACGGAGGCGCAGGCAACATGAGCCGCCGTCGTTTCCTGGTCGGCGCCGCGCTGGCAACTCTGCTCACGGGCTGCACGATGGGGCCGGACTTTGCCAAGCCCGAGCCGCCGACAAAGTCGCAGGCCTACCTGCCTGACGGGCCGGGCGAGTTCGTGGCCGGCGGCATCAACGGCGGCGAGGCGCAGCGCATCGTGGCCAGCCTCGACATTCCCAGTCAGTGGTGGAGCGTCTTCCAGTCGCCCAAACTCGACGGGCTGATCAGGACCGCGCTCGCCGGAAATCCGGACATCAAGGCGGCGTCGGCGGCGCTGCGGGTCGCGCAGGCGAACGCGCGGGTCCAGCGGGCGACGCTGTTTCCGACGGTACAGGGCACCGCCGGCGCCTCGGCGCTGCAGGTGCCGACGATCCTGTCGCCGCCGTTGTCCGACGGCACGACCTACAACTACAGCCTTTATACGTTGGGGCTGACGGTCTCCTACAATCTCGACCTGTGGGGCGGCACACGGCGCGCGATCGAATCGGCGGACGCACTGGCCGAGGCGCAGTGCTTCCAGCTCGAAGGCGCCTACCTGTCGCTGGCGTCGAACGTAGTCGCAGCGGCGATCCTCGAGGCGGGCCTGCGGGCGCAGGTCCAGGCGACGCAGGACATCATCGCCTCCCAGCGCGACACGCTGAACATCCTGACGCGCCAGTCCGGTCTCGGGGCGGTGACCGGCGCCGACGTGGCCGCACAGCAGGCCCAGCTCGCCCAGGTCGAGGCGACCCTGCCGCCGCTGCAGAAGGCGCTGGCGCAGCAGCGTAACCTGATGGCCACCCTTCTTGGCCGCGTGCCGAGCGAGGGCGTCACCGAGCAGTTCACGCTCGCCGACCTCAAGCTGCCGCAGGAGCTGCCGCTCAGCCTGCCGTCGAAGTTCGTCGAGCAGCGGCCAGACATTCGTGCGGCGGAGGCCAACCTGCATGCGGCGTCGGCGCAGATCGGTGTCGCCGTCGCCAATCAATTCCCCAACATCACGCTCAATGCCGGCATCGCCACCCAGGCCCTGACGGTGGGCACACTGTTCGGGCCCGCGGCGCCGGCGGCGATCGTCGGCGCGAGCCTGCTGCAGACCATCATCGATGGCGGCGCGCTGGCGGCCAAGAAGCGTGCGGCGGTGGCGGGCTACGAGCAGGCGGACGCCCAGTATCAATCGACCGTGCTACAGGCCTTCCGCAGCGTCGCCGACACGCTGCGGGCGCTCGAGTACGACGCGCTGGCGCTCAGGGCCGCGGTGGCGGCCGAGCAGGCGACGGCCACCAGCCTGCAGATCGCCCGCCGCCGGCTGGATCTCGGCGACACGACCTATGTCTTCGTGTTGACGGCGGAGCTTGCCTACCGCCAAGCCTCGCTCGCGCGCATCCAGGCCCAGGCGGCACGCTATGCCGACACCGCGGCGCTGTTCCAGGCACTGGGGGGCGGCTGGTGGAACCGCGACGAGCAGACCAGCGATCCCACGCGCCGGCTGCGCTGCCGACCACCTGCATCGGCACCCGCCGCGACTTCCGCACCGGTCGTCTCTTCGCAGAGGCAATGAAGTCGCAGCGCTAGTGCGTCTGCACAAAGCATGTAAATCTGTCCTTGGGAGGCAACGTCGTGAGGCACTGACGCATCACGACGGCTACAAGCGCCCTGAAGGGCTGAGATGCAGGCAATCGTCGGCGCAGCGCTACGACAGCGGGTCCTCGTCGTCATCCTGGGGCTCGCGGTCATCGTCGGCGGCGTGTTCGCTTACAAGAAGCTGAACATCGAGGCCTATCCCGACCCGGTGCCGCCGCTGGTCGAGATCGTGACGCAGAATCCCGGACAATCGTCCGAGGAGATCGAGCGTTACATTACCATTCCGATCGAAGTGCAGATGTCGGGCCTGCCGTTCGTGTCGTCGGTGCGGTCGATCTCGCTGACCGGCCTCAGCGACGTGAAGGTGCAGTTCACCTACGACCTGAACTATCGCGACGCCGCCCAGCTCGTCATCAACCGGCTCAACCAGCTGGGCGAGCTTCCGAACGGAGCGCAGCCGATCCTGTCGCCGACCAGCCCGATCGGCGAGATCTATCGCTATCGCCTGGTCGGCCCTCAGGGCTATTCCATCACTGACCTCAAGACCATCCAGGACTGGATCGTCGAGCGCCGCTTCAAGGCGATCCCGGGCGTGATCGAAGTCACGGGCTGGGGAGGTCAGCTCAAGACCTACGATATCACCGTCGATCTCGACCGACTGCTCGCCTATGGGCTGACGCTGAAGCAGGTGCTCGACGCGCTGAACGGCGCCAACGTCAATGTCGGCGCCAACATGCTGAAGCTCGGTCCGCAGGCGGCCGTGGTGCGGGCGGTCGGGCAGATCCGCTCGATGGACGACATACGCCACACGCTGGTCGCGGTGCGCGACGGCTCGCCCATCCTGATCGGCGACGTCTCGAAGGTCACGGTGGGTCACCAGCCTCGGCTGGGTATCGCCGGGCAGGACAGCGACGACGACATCGTGCAGGGCATCGTGCTGATGCGCCGCGGCGCGGAGACATTGCCGACCCTCAGTGCCGTGCATCGCGCCGTCGAGCAGATCAACAATTCCGACGTGCTGCCGCCCGGCGTGCGCATCGAGCGCATCTACGACCGCAGCCGCCTGGTCGACGTGACGACCAGCACCGTGCTGCACAACATGGTTATGGGCGTAACTCTCATCTTCTTCATCCAGTGGCTGTTCCTGGGCGACCTCAGGAGTGCCCTGATCGTTTCCGCCACGATTCCGTTCGCGCTGCTGTTCGCCGTCGTCATCCTGGTGATGAACGGCGAGTCGGCGAACCTGCTCTCCATGGGGGCGATCGACTTCGGTATCATCGTCGACGCCACCGTCATCATGGTCGAGAACATCTACCGGCATCTCGCTGAGACCAGCGCAGGCCACCGTCCGCACGACGACACCATGGATCAGGCGCCGCTCGGCATGCACGGCAAGATCGCCACGATCTACTACGCCTCGAGCGAGGTGACGCAGGCGATCTTCTTCGCCGCCACTATCATCATCGCGGGCTTCCTGCCGTTGTTCACCCTGTCGGGCGTCGAGGGCCACATCTTCGGACCGATGGCCAAGACCTATGCCTACGCTCTGGCGGGCGGTCTGCTGGCGACCTTCACCATCTCGCCGGCGCTGTCGGCCCTGCTGCTGCCCGAGAAGGTGTCGGAGACCGAGACCATCCTGGTACGCGGACTGCGCCGAATCTACGATCGGGTCGTGGCCTTCGTCATGGTGCATCGGGGCGTTACGCTGGCGGCGGGCGGTGGCTTCGTGGCGCTCGCCATGCTGGCGGCCAGCGCGGTCGGGCTGGAGTTCCTGCCCAAGCTCGAGGAAGGCAACATCTGGATGCGTGCGGCGCTGCCGCCCTCGGTGTCGCTCGACGAGGCCAACGAAGCGGTCAACCGCATTCGCAAGGTCATCAAGACGTTCCCCGAGGTCGAGACGGTGGTGTCGCAGAACGGCCGCCCCGACGACGGCACCGATCCTGACGGCTTCTCCAATGGCGAGTTCTTCGTGCCGCTGAAGCCGATGGAACGGTGGCGCAAGGGCCTCGACAAGGAGGGGCTGGTGGCCGAGATGGCGCGGACGCTGCGCCGCGACTTCCCCGGCGTGAATTTCGCTTTCTCGCAGTATATCCAGGACAACGTCCAGGAAGCGGCGTCCGGTATCGACGCCGAGAACGCGATCAAGATCGCCGGCTCCGATCTCGCCGGCCTGCACAAGGTGGCGCTCGAGATTCGCAGGATCCTCGAGCGGGTCGACGGCGTGACCGACGTCACCGTGCCGCCGCTGCTCGGCCAGCCGACTGTGCGCATCGACATCGACCGCCAGCGTGCGGCCCGCTACGGCCTGTCGCCGGGAGACATCAACGCCAACATCCAGGCCGCGGTTGGCGGCCAGGCCGCGGGCGACCTTTACGAAACCGGCAGCGACCGGCACTTCCCGATGGTCGTCCGTCTGGCGCCCAAGTACCGCGAGAACATGGAGGCGCTGCGCCAGCTTTCGATCGGCGCGCCGGGGCCCAACGGCACGGTCGTCCAGATGCCGCTGAGCGAGGTCGCCAATATCGGTCTGGCATCGGGTGCCTTCTATATCTACCGCGAACAGCAGGAGCGCTTCATTCCGGTGAAGTTCTCAGTACGCGGCCGCGACCTCGGCGGCGCGGTGCTGGAGGCGCAGCAGCGCGTCGCCAAGGAACTCAATCTGCCACCCGGCTATCGCCTGCAGTGGGCAGGCGACTTCGAGAATTTCCAGAAGGCGATCGATCGCCTCGCAATCGTGGTGCCGATCGCCATCGCGCTGATCCTCCTGCTGCTCTATGTCAGCTTCGGCAATCTCAAGGACACGCTGCTGGCCGGCAGCGCCATGCCGATGGCGCTGATCGGCGGCATCATCGCGCTCAAGCTCGCCGACCTGTCGTTCAGCATCTCCGCTGCCATCGGCTTCGTGGCGCTGTTCGGCATCGCGGCGATGAACGGCATCATGGTTGTCGGCTGCTACAACCGACAGCTCGCGATCGGTTTGGAGGGCGTGGAGGCGCTGCGCCGGACCTGCGAGCTGCAGATGCGGCCCGTGCTCATGGCCTGCGTGGCGGCCTGCGTCGGCCTGTTGCCGGCCGCCTTCTCGACCGCGATCGGCAGCCAGGTCCAGCGGCCTCTCGCCATCGTCGTGGTCGGCGGCATGCTCCTGGCGCCCATCCTGTTCCTCACCGTGCTGCCGGCGCTGATCGGCGTCTTCTCACGCCGCCCCGCCTTGGCTACATCTGAGGCGTGACAGCCGCTTCCCCGGACTCCGGATCTTCCGGCGACTCCTTCCTCGATCTCGGCGACCGCCGCCTGCGGGTGCGCCGTCTCGTGCCGACCAGAAGCGACGGGCTGGACCGCACGACGCTGGTCTTCCTGCATGAGGGCCTGGGCTGCATCGAGATGTGGCGCGACTTTCCGCAACGGCTCTGCGATGCGCTGTCGTGCAACGGGCTGGTCTATGACCGCACCGGCTACGGCCGTTCGAGCCCGTGGCCCCACGATCCCGGCCTGCGCTACATGGAGTTCGAGGCCGACGAGGTGCTGCCGCGGCTGCTGGCGACGGCCGGCATCGACGATTGCGTGCTGGTCGGCCACAGCGACGGCGGCACAATCGCGCTGAACTACGCGTCCGCCGATCCCGAGCCGCTCCGCGCCGTGGTCACGCTCGCCGCGCACGCGATCAACGAGCCGATCTGCGTCAGGGCGATCGCCCGGGCGCGCGAGATCTATGCCACCACCGACCTGCGCCAGAAGCTCGCGCGCTACCACGACGACGTCGATGCCACGTTTCACCTGTGGTCCGACGCCTGGGTGGCGCCGGGCTTCGAGCCGATGGACGCGAACCGCCGTCTGCCGACCGTGACGGTGCCGGTGCAGGCGATCCAGGGCGAGGACGACGAATACGGCAGCGAACTGCAGCTCGGCATCATCGCCGGCAAGGTCGGCGGCTACTGCGAGACGCGGCTG
>CAYZQZ010000168.1:0-8191 GCA_964480235.1 uncultured Reyranella sp.
CAAGCTCGGCATCTGCGGCGAGCATGGCGGCGACCCGGCGTCGGTGTTCTTCTGCCACAAGGCCGGTCTCGACTACGTCTCCTGCTCGCCCTACCGCGTGCCGATCGCCCGTCTTGCGGCGGCCCAGGCCGCCTTGGGCGGACCGCTCAAGACAGAGTAGGGCGCTTCGCGGAGCGAAGCGCCCGGCGGCGTGTAGCGCTGCAGGCCCGTAGGGCCGAAGCGCGGGCGCCGCACGGTGCAGTAAGAGTGGAGATCGGGGTACATTCCCTTCATGACCCCTCCGTCGGCGTATGACGCCGCCACCTCCCCATTTGAATGGGGAGGAAGGCTTTGATCGACAAGCGCTCCCTCGCGGCCTCCCTCGTCGAACTCGAGCGCGATGCCGAGAGCCCGGCCAGCCAGAAGCTGCTCGACGAGGCGTGGCGCACGACACAATCCGGCAGGGGGGCCCATGTCGTCGGCATCACCGGGCCGCCGGGCGTGGGCAAGTCCTCCCTTTGCGCAGCGCTGGTCGCGGCGTGGCGGCAGGCCGGACAGACCGTCGGCGTGATCGCGGTCGATCCCTCGTCCAAGGCGAGCGGCGGCGCCCTGCTGGGTGACCGCGTGCGCATCGTCCACGATGCGCAGGACAGCGGCAGCTTCGTGCGCTCCATGGCGGCACGCGACCGCCTGGGCGGCCTCGCCGACCAGACCATTGCCGCCATGGTGCTGATGCGGTCGCTGTTCGACCGCGTGCTGATCGAGACGGTAGGCGTGGGGCAATCCGAGACCGATGTCGCGGGCGTGGCCGATACCGTGGTGTTCTGCGTCCAGCCCGGCTCCGGCGATTCGCTGCAGTTCATGAAGGCGGGCATCGTCGAGATTCCGCACCTCGTCGTCGTCACCAAGGCCGACATGGGGCCGGCGGCCGAGCGCGCCCTGGCGGACGTCGCGGGCGCACTGTCGCTCGCCAGTCCCGACGGCGACTTCAGGACACGCACGCTCGCGGTCTCCTCGCGCACGGCGAAGGGCATGGACGGGCTGCTTCAGGCGCTCGACGCGCATCGCGCCCATCTCGCGGCCGAGGGCCGGCTGGCGGCGCTGCGGCATCGCCAGGCCGAAGGATGGATCGAGGAAGCGCTGCGCGAGCGTTACGGGCAGCGCGGGCTTGCGCGGCTCGCCGGCCTTGGCTTGGATGCCGCGCTGCCGGCCGGCGGCCAGCCCTTCACGCGGCTGGCCGAACTCAGCAAGGCACTGGAGAACGCACGATGACCCATCCGACCGACGGCAGCTGCATCTTCTGCAAGATCGTCGCGGGGCAAATCCCCTGCTTCAAGCTGCATGAAGATGAAACCACCATTGCCTTCATGGACATCAATCCCGTGAACCCGGGTCATGCGCTGTCCGTTGCAAAAGGCCACTGGCCGACCGTCGAATCGATTCCGCCGGACGTGCTGGCGGATGTCGCGAAGACGGCGCAGAAGGTCGCCAAGGCGGCGTTCAAGGTGCTGCAGCCCAGCGGCGTGAACCTGCTGCAGGCCAATGGCCCCGGCGCCGGCCAGAGCGTGCCGCATCTGCACGTCCACATCATGCCGCGGGTCGCCGGTGATGATGTCTCGCTGAACTGGGAGTACAAGCCCGGCGACTTGGCCGCGATCAAGGCGATCTACGAGAAGATCAAGGCGGCGATGTAGGCTGTGCGTGGCAGACGCCGCTGCGCGATGATCGACTTTGAGAATATTGCGATATTGACAATATAATCGCATTATCATATATTGCGGACATGCCCAGAATTCGCAATATCAAGCCCGACTACCCGCACTCGTATCGCCTGACCGAAGTGAACCGCGATGCGCGGTATCTCAACCTGCTGCTGCGTACGCTGGCCGACGACAGGGGCCGGGTAGAACTGGCCCGCATCGACCTGGCCAGGCGGCTGTTTCCCGGCGATACCGATGCGCCTTCGCTGGTCCAAAGCTGGCTCTATGCGCTCCAGGATATCGAGGCGATCGAACTCTACCAGGTCGACAAGGTCGACTACCTCCGCATCCTGCACTGGGACGACGAGCAGACGATCTGCCATCCGACGCCCAGCGTGCTGCCGCCCTCGCCGACCGAGCCGCCGGACGATTCTAGAATTTCTAGAAATTCTAGAACGCGTCGTCGCCAGCTGCCGAAAACGCAAGGCGATCAAGCGGTTGGCGACGGTTCCGGGGCGGTTCTGGAAAACGAGGTCTCTATGGGGGAGGGCATCCCTCCAGCCGTCACGCCGGACGGCGTGGTGCGCACCTTCGAACGCATTCGTCGGAGCGCCGAAGCCGAAGGCTCCTTTGCTGCGGCGGTGCGGGCGGCCGAAATGACGGCGAAGTATGCCGGCATCAGGCCGCCCGATCCGGCGGGCGCAGCCTCGAGTTCGCCGCGCAGCAGGAGCCCGGCCGGGATCCTCAGCTCCACCGGCGAAGGGCTGCTGGCGCCGCACGAGTATCACGGCCTGCCGGCGACCAACGACGAGTACTGCAAGGGATGACGGCGTAGCGGAAGCGTTGGGGACACGGACTGACGGCCCGTGACCGTCATCCCGAGCAAGTGCGAGGGACCTCGACGCGCAGAGTATGTCGTGACGGAGACCCGGATCCGACAAGCGCGGGGGCCATCGGAGACGCCGGACAAGCCGCAAGGCGGAGGGCCGGATCGAGGATGGCGCACGGCGAAGCCGTGCGACAGGCCGGCTGTAGGCTTGCAGGCGCGCAGCGCCGAAAGCCGGGGACCGCACGGTTCCACTTTCGGGAGATGCTCATCCCCGCGAGCATCCCTTGTCGTCCGGGAGCAACGGCATTGGATGCCGTCCGGCCGGCAACAATGCCCGATGCTCGCGAGGATTTTTTTGGTTCGCCGACGTTGTTCGGGAGATCCGCAGGGGGAATCGCTTTTGTTGCCGGCTGGCCGACAACGAAGCCAACTCCTCTGGAGGATTTTTTGTTCCGGCGCCCGGGATGGGGCGACGTCAGGCGGCGACGACCTGCGCCGAGCGGCCGGCAGGTACGCTGAACCATTCGCGCTCGTCCTGGCGGAACTGTTCGCGCACGTAGTCGATGACGGTGCGGATGCGCGCGCCCTTGTTGGTTTCCTCGTGGCTCACCAGCCAGATGTCGCGAACGATGTTGAGGTCGATCGGCGCCGGCACGAGGTTCGACATCTTGGCCGAATAGTCTGGGAACACCGAAATGCCGTAGCCGACCGCGACCGCTTCCATCGCGGCGTAGGAGGAGTTGGTGCGCAGCACGACCGACGGGCTGCGCTCGACGATGTCGGACCACGGTTTCATCGCCGGCAGCGCGTGCAGCACGGTGTGGTCGACGATGCGGTGCTCGCGCAGGTCGTCCATCTTCTGCGGCATGCCGTACTGCTCGACGTAGGCGGGCGCCGCGAACACCGACATGTTGAACTGGCCGACCTTGGCCGCCACCAGCTGGTTGGAGGTCGGGCGGAAGAAGCGGATGGCGAGATCGGCCTGGCGCGTGGCGAGGTCGAGCACCTGGTCGCCCGCGATCACCTGGACGATGATGTCGGGATGGCTGCGGCGCAACCGGTCGAGGCGTGGCACCAGCCAGTGCGCCGCCAGACCCTCGGTCGAGGCGATGCGGACCACGCCCGACATCTCGCGGTCGAGACCGGCGAGATGGCGCTCGATCGCGGTCGCGTTCGACAGCATCGACTCGGCCTGCACCAGCACGCCGCGCGCCGCCGGCGTCACTTCCATGCCGTGGCGGTGGCGGTCGAACAGCTTGGCGCCGAGCCGGCGCTCGAGCGCCTGGATGCGGCGTCCGACCGTCGTCTGCTTGGTGTTCAGCTGGGTTGCGGCGGCACTGAAACTTCCCGTCTTGGCGACGGCCAGGAAAAACCTGACGTCGTCCCAATCGCCGAGAATGTTCGGAACCTTAGTCTTGCGCGGAGTGGGCGTTACCATCGTAACAATCGATACAAAACGGTTAGGTGCTCAAAGTTTACTTTAAGAGAGGCACATGGTTTATCTTATACCATTAATTGTGCGATGTCGTTTTTTGTCTCATTTATAGGGTATTAGCCGGTTTTTTCAAGAAACGGCTCGACCTTAGCGGTGGGTATCTAGTCCTCGTATTCGTTAGTCAATCTATCCGTAGTGTTTTCCGGCGGTTGACGCTTGTGCAACGAGGCAGGGTGCAACCGTGGCCGCAATCGGCTCGGCAGACAGGACGACCGCCTTGCCGGCTTGGTCCGGCAAGATTGCCCGTTGGGGACGCAGTCCCTCGACGCGCATGGCGGCGTTCGGCGGCCTCGTTTCCTACCTGAGCTATGCATACGCGCACGGCAGTTGGGCTAACCCGGCCCTGATCGCCGTGTCAGTGTTCGTGGGGGTCTTCCTCCCGAGCTACGCCAAGCTCAGCAACAAGGCCGAACTCTGGGCCAACAACCAGTTCGGATACGTGACGGCCGGAAAGCTCGGCAGGTTCATCCCGCAATACGCGTTCAACCTGGCTGTGTTCTGGATCTTTGTATGGGGTGGGGCAGTCAACGTCGGGGGCATCCAGTCCGTCGGCGGCGCAGCCGGCGCAGCCCTTGTCACGACCGCAATCTCGCAGGGCGCCCAGTATCTCGGCATTTACCTGTTCCAGCGCGGTGTCGGCGATCCCAACCGCAATGTTCTGGTCGGCGTCGTCGCCAACCTGCTGCTCTCCGCCTTCGGCACGGCCGGGCTGCCGCTGGCGCGCGAGGCCTACCTGATCGCGGGCGTCCTGCTCGGCGGCTTGTTCTTCGGGATCGGTCTCTTGTCGGACCTCCGCTCGGTGCTGGCGCCCAAGGGCGGCATCGGGGTGTACTTCGGCACCTTCAACCCGTTTCACAACACGCACCTGCAGATCGTGCGGCGGGCGCTCGAGGAGCGCGCGCTCGACAAGATCATCATTCACCCGACCCTGGTGCCGCGCGTCTATCTCGACGCCTTCCGCAAGGGCCAGATCCGGGTGGCGCGTCTGGAGAACGGTTTCCAGATCTACGAGAAGACCGAGAAGGCCGACGTGGCGGTCGACTATTTTCCGGGTGGGCGCCAGTTCCTGCCGCCCGAGACCCGCAAGGCGCTGATCGAACTGGCGGTGGCCGAGGTCGGCCTCGCCGGCAAGGTCGAGGTCGCGTACTGGCCCGAGATCTACAACAGCAAGGGCTTCCAGGGCGTGATCGCCGAGGTGAGGCGCCGCCATCCCGGCGCCCGCCTGCACGGCCTGCACGGCACCGACTTCGGCGGCATGACGGTGCGCGGCATCTACGACGAGTGCGGCTGGATCTATCCGTGGCGCATCCTGCGCCGCGACAACGTCTCGGCGACCGCGATACGCGCCGGCGCCAAGGGCATGACGTCCAACGTCGTGAACCTGGTGATGGCGCAGCTTACGCAGAATCTTCCGGTGGTGACGGCTGGGGGCCGCCGCTTCCGGAATGACAACGGAGTCTTGAGCGAGGGGGATTGAGCATGTTGGAACATCAGCCGCCGCCGGGGTCCAATCGCCCCGTCGTGACGATCAAGCTCGCATCCACCTCCGACGAGCTCATGCAGTGCTTCGCGCTGCGCTCGGCGGTCTATATCGGCGAGCAGCAGTGCCCGTACTGGGAGGAGTTCGACGGCAACGACTACACCGCGACGCACCTCATCCTGTACGTCGACGGCGAGCCCGCATCGTCGATGCGGCTGCGCTGGTTCGGCACCTTCGTGAAGTTCGAGCGTGCCGTAATCCTGAAGCGCTACCGCTCGATGGGCCTGTTCGTGCCGTTCACGCAGTGGGCGATGCAGTTCGCGCGCAAGAAGGGCTACACCCGGGTCTACCTGCACTCCCAGCACCGGCTGTGGCCGATCATGGAGCGTCAGGGTTTCCGCAAGGTCACCGAGAAGATCTTCAACTTCTCCGACCACGAATACGGCGCCTACTACATCGACCTGGAGGCGTATCCGGATGCGCCGACCATGTACTCCGATCCGCTGGTCCTGAACCGGCCGGAGGATCATCTCGAAACGCCCGGCATCCTGGAGCGGTCCGCCGAACGGGGGGCGACCAATCCGCATGCCGACTGGACCGAGCGGCGACCCAACTGACGGGTGCCGAACCTGCTGGGGCCAAACTGACACGCGATGCCAAGGGGGAATTGAAATGGCTTCTGTGACGCGATCGATCGACGGCGAGCCGGTGACCACCAAACTCGCCATGAAGATGGAAGACTCGATGCAGGCCTTCGCGGTGCGGGCGGCCTGCTTCATCGGCGAACTCGACGTGCCGTACTCCGAGGAGTTCGACGGCCACGATTTCGGTGCCACCCATGTCATCGCCTATGTCGGCGACGAGCCGGTGGGTGCCGTCCGGGTGCGCTGGTTCCAGTCCTTCGCCATGCCCGAGCGGCTGGCGGTGATTCAGCGCTTCCGCGGCCACGGCATCGGTCAGCTGCTGCTCGAGCGCTGCCGCAAGCTCGCGGAGAGCCGCGGCTGCAACATGCTCTACGTCCAGGTCCTGCCGGCCGACGTGAAGTTCTGGGAGAAGCAGGGCTGGCGCCGCCTGGTGCCGGAAGAGGCCTCGTCGGGCAAGAAGCCGATCGTGGCCATGGTCAAGGCCGTCGATCCCACGAAGCCGTTGCCCGCCGTCGAGGCGCCGGAGGTCGTGGTGCTGAGCCGCGAGCCGCAGCTCGACGCGACGGGTCTGCCGCTCGGACGCGCCTCGAACTGACGAAACGCCGGCGGGCCGGCAATACACAGGCGGCAAGGGACTCTCCACCAAAGACGCCGCACGGGTTCGCCGCTATGCTGGACCGGTCGAATTGGGGCGACCGGCCCGGCGGGCGAACCGCGCGGGGGCGGTTGCGGCGTCAAGGCCCGTCCGCGCATTGGCTCGGTTCACGAGGACTGGGGCCGGTGCGCGGACGAGGCTTGAAAAACGGAGTTGGGGGGCATGGGGGTCTTTCAGATCGTCGTCGAGCCCAGGCTGCGCCGGCGGCGGGCGGCATCGGGCAAGAAGCGGGCGGCGGCGCTGTTCCGGATCTGGCACGGCGTGCGCGAGCTACTCGACGAGGCCGAACGGCTGGGCGACAGCGAGCTGGTTCACTTTCTGGCCGTGGCGCAGATGCTGGTCGAGGAGAAGACAGCCGAACTCGAGGCGGACATTCCGGCCTTCAAGTTTATCGATACCAGCCTGCCCAACTAGACGGTGCTGCGCGACCTGCTGAACTTCTATGTCCGCGACCCGGCATCGGCCTGGGTATGCGGCGGCTTCGGCGCGCTGGCGGAGTTCACCTTCGACGATGGCGAGCGGATCGAATTCCTCGACGGCGACCAGGTAGGGGCGATCACCGCCCGCGGCGCCTTCCGGCTCGCTCTCACACACGACCTGAGGCCTGTCGCCTACGAGACATTGAGCAAGACCGGCAAGGGCTGGGGCCAGGGGCTGGTGCTCTGTCTGCCCGAGGCAGAGGCCCGCCTCGGCCAGCGCACCGTCGTCACGGAACTGGGACCCGACAGCGGGGCTCTGCGGGAGCAGGATCGCAGCGCCATCCTGTTCGATCTCGGGATCGGCAAGCCGCAGGCCGACATCTGCGTGCGCACCGCCGAGCCTTCGACGCTCGGTGCGCTGCGCGCCGCCTGCGGCCGACCGTTCTTCCAGGCACATGGCTCGCTGCCGGCACGCATGCCGGCGCTCAGCCCGCACCGAGTCTTCCGCAGCGTCGCGGCGCGGGTCGAGGTCTATCAGCCGATCCCGCCGCCCGACGGCAGGACGCCGGCCGGCCCGCACACCCACGTGCGGGAGAAGCTGGTGGCGCACCGCCGCAGCCACGCCGCCACCGTGCCGGTGCCGAAGGGCTTCGTGCCGGTGCTGTGGCTGTTCCCGGCGCACCCGCTTGAAAGCGGCAGGTTCGATCGCGCGCGTCACGAAGCCTTTCAGGAATTGATCCGGCAGTACGGCGAGGCCACCACCCTCGAAGGCAAGCGCGCTGTCGAGGAAGGCCGCAGCGAGATGGATCTGTCGACTCGCGCCGCCCGTTACGCTTTCCGGATCGCGCAGAAGCAGAAGCGGTACTTGTGACGACTACTTGTGGCGCGGATCGAGCGCGTCGCGCAGGCCATCGCCCAGCAGGTTGAACGACAGTACGGCGCAGAAGATCGCGAAGCCCGGCCAGAACGCCATCCAGGGCGCCTGCGAGA
>CAYZQZ010000169.1:0-8182 GCA_964480235.1 uncultured Reyranella sp.
GCAATCGCCGCCGAAGTCACGGATACGCTCGGGAAAGCGCGCATTGTAAGGCGTAAACTTGAGGTCGGCGCGATCGTCGACGATGACGGCCTTCACGTCGCCGATGTTCAGCATGTTGTCGAGTTCGAAGACGTGCACGGTCTGTCCGGCAATCTCAAGCTGATCGAACAGGAAGTCGCGCAGATCGGCGGGCATCGAACTGTCGACCGAGATCGAAATCAGGTCGCCGCGACGTCGACGCTTCAGTGCGCTCTCGTAGAGCAGCACGAGGTCTTCTGCTTCTTCGTTTATTTCGACGTCGGAGTCCCTGATCAGGCGGAAGAAGCCACGCTCGATCACCTCGTAGCCAGGGAACAGGCGAGGCAGGAAGATCGCGACCAGTTCTTCGAGCGGCAGGAAACGGATCGCCGGACCGGGCAGACGCACGAAGCGGTCGACCTGGCTGGGCAGCGGCAGCAGCGCCATCAGCGGGCGCTTGTCGTCCTTGCGCTGCAGCTTGAGAATCGCCGAAAAGCCGCCGTTGGGGATGAACGGAAACGGGTGCGCCGGATCGATTGCGAGCGGCGTCAGGATCGGGAACACCTGGTCGATGAAGTACTGCTCCAGCCAGGCCCGCTCGCTGTCACTAAGCTCGGCGCCCGACAGAACGGCGATGCCTGCCTCCCGCAATTCCTCCTGCAGCGTGGCCCAGACCTTCTGCTGCCCGGCCATCAGGGTCGAGGCACGCTCGCGGATTGCCGCGAGTTGCTCACCAGGCGTGAGTCCGTCGTCGCTCAGCATCGTGGCGCGGTTCGGCAGCATGTCGACCAGGCCGGCCACACGCACCATGTAGAATTCGTCCAGGTTGTCGGCCGAGATCGAGAGGAACCGCACCCGCTCCAGAAGGGGGTGGCGCGAGCCCTTGCCGGCTTCCTCCAGCACCCGGGTATTGAATGCCAGCCAGGAAAGCTCACGGTTGATGAAACGCCGTGGACTGTCGGCAGTTATGGCGGCAGCCTGATCGGAGGGGGTGGCGGTACTGAGGGCGTCCATGGGGGAGCGGTGCTATCCCGAGTGGTTACCCGCACAACGGTAACGCCTCTGCATGACGGTGTCATGGCAATTAGGTAGTCTATTGTTTCAGAAGGCTTTTTCGGGACAAAGCCAGTGAAGACCATTCTCCTGCTGCGACATGCAAAATCCACCTGGGGTCAGCCCGGGCTCACCGACCACGACCGCCCTCTGAACCGTCGGGGCGAACGCGCCGCTCGAGCCATGGCCGAACACCTGATCAAGAATGGGCCCCTCCCCGACCAGATCGTGTGCTCAACGGCCATACGGGCCCGCCAGACGCTTGCGCCGCTGCAAGAGCTTCTAGCCCCCCTGCCGCCGATCTCGCTGGAAAAGAGCCTTTATCTGGCCTCTGAGGACACCTTGTTGGACCGGGTGCGGAAACTGCCAGCCAAGGCCGAGCGCGTTCTCCTCGTCGGGCATAATGACGGAATCGGGGAATTTGCTGCCGATCTAGCAGGGCGCGGACGGGCCTCGGCCCTTGCGGCGATCCGGGAAAAATACCCGACCGGCGCGCTGGCGATTTTGGCCGTACCGATCGAACGATGGTCCGACTTGGCTCTCGGCTCGGCCGAATTGCTCGCCTTCGTGCGGCCGCGGGATATCGTCGGGAGCTAGGTGCGCACGGGAACCTGCCTCGAGAAATGGCAGGCTCCCGGACAGCCGCTCAGTACGTGCCCGGGTACTGACCGCCATCCATCAGGACGTTCTGGCCAGTCATGTAGCCTGCATGCACTGAGCACAAGAACGCGCACATCATGCCGAACTCCTCGGCGGTGCCGAATCGTCCGGCCGGATGCGCCTTGGCGGCCGCCGCGTACTCTTCCTCGAAGCTGCGTCCCGCCTTGGCAGCGCGCGCCTTCGTCGTTCCCCGCAAGCGGTCGGTGTCGAACGGGCCGGGCAGCAGCCCGTTGATGGTCACACCGTGACGGATTGTCGTCCGCGCGACGCCGGCCACGAAGCCGGTGAGGCCCGAGCGTGCGCCGTTGCTGAGGCCCAGGATATCGATCGGCGCCTTCACCGAGCTCGAGGTGATGTTCACGATGCGGCCGAAGCCACGCTTCATCATGCCGTCGACCGTGGCCTTGATGAACTCGATCGGCGTCAGCATGTTGGCGTCGATCGCCTTGATCCAGTCGTCACGATTCCAGTCGCGGAAGTTGCCGGGCGGCGGACCGCCCGCATTGTTGACGACGATATCGGGCTCCGGGCACGCCGCCAGCACCTGCTTGCGGCCGGCCTCGGTCGTCACGTCGACGGCGATCGGCGTTACCTTCACGCCATGCTTCTTGCGGATCTCTTCCGCCGTGGCCTCGAGTTCCGACTTGGTGCGCGCGTTGATCACCAGATCAACGCCCTCGCCCGCCAACGCCATCGCGCAGCCCTTTCCCAATCCCTTGCTGGCTGCGCAGACGATCGCCTTGCGGCCCTTGATGCCCATATCCATCGTTCACTCCCGTTTTCGATTGCCGGACCGCACGCTATTGGCTGACGCGCGTCCAATACTGAGTCTGGCCGAACATCGGCGAACCGACGTAGCCGCGCAACTTCAGCCGTCCGTCAGCCTCAAAATCAATGTTGGCACTGTAAATCTTGCCGTCTTCGCCATTGTAGATCTGGCCTCCCTCGAAGGCATTGGCGTCAGCGGTCTTCTTGAAGCCCCATATCAGCGGCATACCAATCACCTTGCGCTCGCGCAGCTTGGGATCACCATTTCGAAAGTCGGTCGCCTCCTCCGGTGACACGACCTTCCCGTCGGGTCCCTTGGGATTGTTCAATCCGATGACGAAGCCACAGAGCGGGCCGCTCGCGGCATCGGAGCACGGGCCGCTCTTGACCTGAGCCGTGCCCGACGCGGTGAGCCATGTACCGAAGACCTTCGAGTCCTGAGCCGAGGCGCCGGTCTCGAGCGGCACCTGCGCAAGCACGGATAGCCCCGCAGCCAGCAGCAGTTTCCTCATCGTCATCCTCCCGAAAACTCGTTCAACACATCGGCCGCCAGACGGCGATCGATCTCGCGACGCTCGGCAAGGGCCTTGCGATCGAGAGCGGCAACAACGCGCCGCGCCGCATCTCCTGACCGCTCCATGCGCGATAGCAGATACTGCACGACGCCCGGCCCGGCATGCAATTGCCTGTCAGCGAACTGCTTCAGGATGATCGAGCCCAACAATTCATCGTCCGGCGCCTCGACGGCGACTGCAGGTGCCGCTCGCAGCCGCGAGGCGAGATCCGGCAAGGCGATCTGCCAGCGCGCGGGCGGCTCGACCGACAGCAGCAGCATGTGCCCGCCACGTTCTCGCAACAGATTGTATAGATGGAAGAGCGCACGCTCCGGCGCGGTATTCGCCTGATCGATCAGCAGCGCGGGCGATGTCTCCACCAGCGCCGTCAGATCGGCGACGCTCTTGCCGTCGAGGTCACCGCCAGTCAGCAACCGGGCATTCGACTGCGCCGCCCAGACACGCCCGAGATGGGTCTTGCCGCAACCCGCCGGACCGTGCAGCGCCAGTGCCGGCGCGGGCCAATCCGGCCAGCGTTCCAGCCACGCCAACGCCTCGCGATTGCCGGCGGTGACGACGAAGTCTTCCCGTCCATAGGTCGGCGGCGGCAACGCCAGATCCAGCGTGAGCTGACTGGGCATAACAGATCAGACCGGATGGCTGCCGCGATAGATCGCGCTTTCGCGGTAGCGGCCGATCAGATGACGGACGATGACGCCGATCACCGCCGCAACCGGCACCGCGATCAGCACGCCGACGAAGCCGAACAGCGAACCGCCGGCCAGCAACGCAAACATGATCCAGACCGGATGCAGCCCGACCCGGTCACCGACCAACTTGGGCGACAGCACGTTGCCTTCCAGCAGGTGGCCGATCAGAAACACCACCGCGACCTTGAGCACGCCGATCCAGTCGGGGGCGAATTGCGCGATCGCCATGCCGATGGACAAGGTTGCGCCCACGAGGGTGCCGACGAACGGAATGAAGGAAATCAGTCCTGCGATCAGGCCTATGACGAAGCCGAACTGCAGCCCCGCCACTGTCAGGCCGACACCGTAGAGCGTGCCCAGGCAGACACAGACCAGCGCCTGTCCGCGGATGTAGCCCGCGACGGCGGCGTTGGCCTCCTGGGCGAGCGCCCGAATCGTCCCGGCATGATCGCGTGGCAAAGCATCGTCAATGGCCGTAAGCACCTGCTCCCAGTCGCGCAGCAGGTAGAAAGTAACCACCGGAGTAATGAACAACAGGCCGAGCAGATTGATCACCGCCGCGCTGCGCTGCGCGATGCGGCCGGCAACGGCCCCCAACATCCCGAACGCCTGACCCGCCCATTGCGTCGCCTCGGCCTGAAGCTCGTGCAGGCTGAGCGGCGGCAGTCCGAGCTTGATGCGCACCGGTTCAATCAGCGGCTGAATCTTCATGGCCGCCTGGGCGGCATATTGCGGCGCCTTGGCCACGAGCGCCTCGATCTGGCTGAACAACGGCGGCAAGATTGCAAACGCAGTGCCGACGGCGATCAAGACGGCAATGACGGTTACCGTCGTGGTCGCCCACATACGCGACAGGCCGCTGCGCTGCAGGCGGTGAACCACCGGGTCGAAGAAATACGCCACCGCCGCGCCGACGACGAAGGGCAACAGGATGTCGTTCAGCAACCAGAGGAACAGCAGGAAGACCGCGGCAGTTTCCAGCCAGAACCGCCAGCGGTTCGCGGTCGGCGATGCGGTCACGTCAGCGGGCCTGCAGCCGCCACTGATCGGCTTCCTTGACCAACGACAGTCCGACTTGCGCCAGCGTCTTCTGCAGATCTTCGGTGCTGCCGAAATACTCGAGCTTGAGATCCGCACGATCGGATTCGAGCGTCTTCACGGTAATGTTCTTGATCGCCGGCACCGAGCCTAGCCGTTGGCGCACCTGTACCCAGTCGCCGAGCGTGCGGATCGGCACCACGACGTCGATGGTGTCCTGCGAATCGCGCCGCACCATTGCGACACTGCGCCAAGACTGCTCCAGACGGGCATGCATCTGCCTGGCCGCGTCGTCGAGCTGGGCGACGCCGGCCACTGACTGGCGACCGATCTCGCTCCGCGCGCCGGTCTGTGCGTCGTACCGGATGCCGCCGATCGACAACGGTCCGCCGTCGCGGCTGCCCTCGACGGTGGCGACGATGACAGTCGGCGCGTTGTAGCGCTCGTTCAGGCGGGCGAGCGCCGAGACGTCTCCCACGAAGAGTTCCTCAACGCCGACCGCATCCTGGTCGATCTGGTCGCCGCGGACGACGCGCACCGGTACGGCGCTGGCCGTGGTATCGAGCTTGGTCCAGGCGTCGCGCCACGGATTGCGATCGTCGAGCGGTTCGACTCCGTTGCGGCCCTTCCACAAAGGGATAACGAGAGCGGCGCGCGCCACGGTTTCGACTACCGAGATGCCGCCCTGACCGAGCCAAGCCTTAACCGGATCTGCCGCAAACACGACACTGAGGGTAGCGATGTAGCGATTGGGGGCCGTGCGCTCGTTCGCAAACTCGACGCCGCGCACCATGGTATCGAGTTGTCCGGCGGCCAGCGGCGGCACCTTGGCTCGATCCTCCGGAGCGACCATTCGCTCGATCAGCAGCTTCACCGCCTTGCCCTGAGCTTCACGGATGCCCTGCTCACGCGCCTTGATGGCGTCGGTACCGGTCACATCGACGTCGATGCCCGTGATGGTGAAGGTATTACCGGCCGTCGTGACCTGAGCCTGGGTTCCGCCCGCGAAGACAACCAGGGCCATAACCAGAATCGTGGATAACCGGCTAGAAAACCATCGGGCAGTCGGCATTGCGGGGGTCCGGTTTTTGGCTATGTTCGCGCCACCTGTTTAGCACGAATGAGCCCGGCTTGAAGCCCGACGCCCCAGACGACGCGAAGGACGGACATAACCGTCCGCCCCTGACCTACAAGGAAGCCGGCGTCGACATCGATGCGGGCGATGACCTCGTTGAGCACATCAAGCCGCTTGCCAGGAGCACTGACCGCAAGGGCGTGGTCGGCGGCCTGGGCGGCTTCGGCGGACTGTTCGACCTCAAGGCCGCAGGCTTTCGCGACCCGATCCTCGTCTCGGGTACCGACGGCGTCGGCACCAAACTAAAGGTCGCGATCGAAACGAAGAACCCCGATACGGTCGGAATCGACCTGGTGGCGATGTGCGTCAATGACATCGTGGTCCAGGGCGCCGAACCTCTGTTCTTCCTCGACTACTACGCCACCGGGAAACTCGACGTCGGAACCGGCCGGCGTGTCGTTGCCGGCATCGCGGAAGGCTGCCGGCGCGCGGGCTGCGCGCTGATCGGCGGCGAAACGGCCGAGATGCCCGGCATGTACAGCGAAGGCGACTACGACCTGGCTGGCTTCGCCGTCGGCGCCGCCGAGCGCGATCAGCTGCTGCCACGTGCCGACATCGCCGCGGGAGATGTCGTGCTGGGACTGGCCTCGAGCGGCGTTCATTCCAACGGCTACTCGCTGGTGCGCAAGATCATGGAACGCGAGCAACACGACGCGAAGGCGCTGATGGAGCCGACGCGGATCTACGTGAAGCCCCTGCTCGCCGCCATTCGCACCACCGGCGCGATCAAGGGCCTCGCCCACATCACCGGTGGCGGCCTGCCCGGCAATGTGCCCCGCTGCCTGCCCGACGGCACACGTGCGCGGCTCGACGCGCGGCGCTGGACGGCGCCGGCCGTATTCTCATGGCTCAAAAAGACCGGTCAGGTGCCGACCGACGACATGCTGCGGACCTTCAATTGTGGGCTGGGGATGATTGTCGTCGTGGCCCGTCAGGATGTCGCCAAGGTCTCGAAGGTTCTCGCCGAGGCCGGCGAGACCGTGAGCGAAGTTGGCGTCATTGAGGCCGGACCGCAGGAAGCCGACTGCGTGGTCGAGCACGCAGAAGCGCTATGGCGAAGCTGAAGGTCGGCATCCTGATCTCGGGGCGCGGCTCGAACATGGCCGCGCTGATCAAGGCCGCCGAGGCCGCCGACTATCCTGCCGAGATCGCCGTGGTGGTGAGCAACGTGGTCGACGCGGCGGGCCTCGGCATCGCCCGTAGCGCCGGGATTGCCACCGAAGCGATTCCGCACAAGGCCTATCCTGACCGCGAGAGTTTCGACCGAGCGGTATCGGCCGAACTCGAGAGGCACGCCGTGCAGCTCGTCGCCCTTGCCGGCTTCATGCGCATCCAGAGCCCGTGGTTCCCGACCCGCTGGAAGGACCGCATCGTCAACATTCACCCCTCGCTGCTGCCCTCCTTCAAGGGCCTGCACGTCCAACAGCAAGCGCTCGACGCGGGCGCCCGCATCAGTGGCTGCACCGTCCATTTGGTCACGCCGGAGCTCGATTCCGGGCCGATCATCGCGCAGGCCGCGGTCCCGGTTCTGCCCGGCGATACAGCCGACAGCCTCGCCGCCCGCATACTCCGGCAAGAGCACCGGCTCTATCCCAAGGTCGTTCGCTGGTTCGCCGAAGGCCGGATCGCGGTGCACGGCGGCAAAGTGTCCGTGAACGACGTGGCCCCGGGAGCAACCCTGCTCTTCTCGGCCGAGCCCTAGTCGATTATAAGACCTTCACGAATTTCATACTTCGGGGAGCAAGATGGCCGAGGCAACGCAGCAGGAAGTCCGCGAGCACATGGAAACGTACACCGCATTCAATAAGCTGGTGCTGTTCATGATCCTCTGGATCGTGCTGCTGCTGTCGAGCATGGCGCTGGGCCTGGTCGCCGGCGTCGGCCTGCTGGCCACCATCATGGGCGTCGGCGGCACGATCGTCCTGCTGGTAGCCTTCGCGGTCATGGGTTGACGGTTTTCCGCCGAGCTCAAATGAAAAGCGGCCCTGCGGGCCGCTTTTTTTGTTGTCGTCTCATTTTCTGAGGCGCCATGCGCCGCCAAACGCGACGCGAAGCGATTCTAGCCGACGATCTCGCAGCCAGCGAAGAAGAAGGCGATCTCGATGGCGGCATTTTCTGGCGAGTCCGAACCGTGCACCGAGTTGGCCTCGATCGACTCGGCGAAGTCCTTGCGGATGGTGCCCGGCGCGGCCTTGGCCGGGTCGGTGGCGCCCATGATCTCCCGGTTCTTGGCGACGGCGTTCTCG
>CAYZQZ010000170.1:0-8176 GCA_964480235.1 uncultured Reyranella sp.
ATCCGCACTTCCTGCCGGCGGTTGGCGTCAAGGTCGCGCTTGATGTCGCCGCCGCCCTCCTCGAACCAGCGCACGAAGCCCTGCAGCGACGCTGCCTCGGCGCGCTGGTACTGCAGTGCCCGGGCGAGCAATTCGTCGATCGGATCGGAAGCCTCGCGGCCCAACCGCTCGAGCAGCCGCCGGCGTCCTTCTTCGGGACCGAGGGCCTCGGCGAAGAAGTCGAACGGCGTGACGAAATCGGCGCGGGCCAGCCAGCGCGACAAATTCCGATGTGCCGGTGCGAAGTCGGGCTCGCCCGCGCGCTCGCGCAGCGCACGCCACAGGCTGCCGCTGCGGCCGTGGGCCAGGGTGAAGAGATTTTCCTCAGAGAGGCCGACCAGCGGCGACTTCAGCAGGCAGGCCAGGTTGAGGTCGTCCTGCGGCAGCAGCACGAAGCGCGCCATAGCGAGCAGATCCTGGATCGCCAGCTCCTGCGCGAGGTCGAGCCGGTCGACGCCCGCGACCTCGATCGACTGGCGCTTCAGCGCGCGGACCAGCGCGTTCACGAACTCGTTGCGGCGGCGCACCAGCACCATGAAGTGGCCCGGATGCAGAAGTTCGCCATCGCGCGGCCGCCGCACCTTGCTGTCGATCAGGCCCTTGGCGTGCGCCGCGATCAACTGCGCCAGCCGTTCGTGCGGCAGGGCCAGGGTGGCGCGCTTGCCCTCCAGATCAGTCGTGTCGACTTCTTCCTTGTCGGAGGCGCAGAGCGGCCAGACCTCGACGAGGCCGGGCTCGTTGGTGCGGATCGGCATGTGCTCGACAGCGTTCTCGCCGACTACGCCCTTGGCCGCGTCGGGATGACGGAACACAGCGTCGACCGCATCCAGCACCGCCGGCGTCGAGCGGAACGAGACGGTGAGATCGACCGGCTCGAAGCGCTTCTCGGCGGCGCGTATCCTCTGTTCGAACCAGCCGCGCATCTCGGTGAGCTTACGCGGATCGGCACGCTGAAAGCCGAAGATCGATTGCTTCGCGTCGCCGACCGCGAACACGGTTCGCACGCGGTCAACCGCGCCCTGGCCGGCGAAGAATTCGCCGGTGAGGCTGCGGATCACCTCCCACTGGTCGGGATTTGTGTCCTGGGCCTCGTCGACCAGCACGTGGTCGAGACCGCCGTCGAGCTTGTAGAGCACCCAGGCCGCGCTGTCGGCGTCCGATAGCAGCCGGCGGGTGGCGACGATCAGGTCGTCGTAGTCGAGGGCGGCGCGCCGGCGCTTGGCGGCGGCATAGCGCTCGCCGACATCCAGCCCCAGCCGCAGTAGGGCAATGGTGAGCTCGACCAGCTCCTGTCCGCGCAACGCCTCGAGCCGACCGGCTTCGGCGACAAGGACGTCCTCGATGTCGGCCATCGTCTTGATCGCGGCCTTGGTCGCCAGCGTCTTGCGCAGGCTGCCGGTGCCGGTGAAGAACGCCGCACGATAGGACTCGTCGAGGGCGGGGCGGTCCTCTCCGGCGTCCAGCCAGTCGGCGATCGTCTGGCCGCGCGGCGGATCGTTCTTGCCGCCGGCGCCGATCAGGGCGCGGGCGGCCGCGCGCAGGCCCTTCTCGTCGATCGCTGGCACCCGTTCGCAGCCCAGACGCTTCAGCAGCTGCCGGCGCACACGCGCCAGGCTTTTTTCGTTGCCGAGGCGCGACAGCAGCCACGCACGTTCGCGCAGCAGCGCCGCCATAAGCTCGGTGTATTCGCCGACCGAAACCTTGCCCGCGACCAACGACAGCGCGTCGTTCAATGCCGGCGGGGCGTCGGGCCCGGCCAGTGATTCGATCTGGTCGTCCTGGGCCTGGCGCAGCAGGTGCGTGGCGTCGGCTTCGTCCATGACCTCGAAGCCCGGCGCGACGCCGGCTTCGAGCGGGAATCGCTTCAGCAAGGCCTGGCAGAAGGCGTGGATGGTCAGAATGTTGATGCCGCCCGGCGCATCGAGCACGCGGGCGAACAATCGCCGGGCGGTCGTGCGTTCCTCGGCTTCAGGGGGCCGGTCGATCAGCTTGGCGATCGCCAGGTCGAGCGCCTTGTCGTCCGACATCGCCCAGCGTCCGAGCTGCGCCGAGAGGCGATTGCGCATCTCGGCCGCCGCGGCCTTGGTGAAGGTGAGGCAGAGAATGCGCTCGGGTTTCACGCCGGCCAGAAGCAGGCGGGTGACGCGGTCGGTCAGTACCTTGGTCTTGCCAGTGCCGGCATTGGCCTCGACCCAGGCGGAGCGGTCGGGCGACGTGGCGCGGCGCTGCTGGGCGCTGGCGAAGTCGAGAATCTGGGCGCTGTCGCTCATGTCTCGCCGCCGCCCGCGGTCGACCATTCCGCGACTCGCTCCAGATGGGTGTAGTCGTTGAAGTGCGGGATGAACTCGGGCCAGGGCAGGGCCGCGTACGGTGTGCCGGGCTTGGCGAAGTGCTTCACCATGCGCGCGACCATCTCGACCATTTTCGGAACGAGGTCGTCGGCTTCCTCGATGTCCTTCTCGCTGCCGCCGTCGCCCAGGCCGTTGGCCTGCCAATAGACGAGCTTCACGGCCTTGGGCCTGCCTTTGACCTCCGCGAAGCCGCCGCTCGATGCCATCGCCGCCTCGAGCAGAAGCTGCGGCGCGAACAGGCCTTCCAGCTCCTTTTTCGACGGCACCCGACCGGTCTTGTAGTCGATGATCTCCCACACGCCGCCGCCGGTGTCGTCGATGCGGTCGGCGCGCGCCTCGACGGTCAGGGTGCCGATCATGAAGGCACCCTTGGTCTCGCTGCGCAGGAGCTTGGCACCGCCGGCACGACGCAGGTCCTCGGTGGCGACGAACCAGCGTGCCAGTCGCTGGAAACGCGGCCACCAAAAGGCGCGTTCGGCCGGTGCCGCGAGCACGCCGGCGAGATGCTTTTCGCCCAGGGCCAGCAGGCGCCCGAGTGCGTCGTCGGGCAGCCGTCCGTCCGGGCATTCGCGGAGGAATTCGTCGAGTGCCGCATGCAGTGCCGAGCCGCGGTCGGCGGCGCCCAGTTCGGCTTCCAGCGGATCGAGCGGCTCCAGTCCCAGGATACGCCGTGCATAGAGGCCGTAGGGGTCGCGCCGCCACTGCTCGATGCTCGAGACGGAGAGACGTGTCGGCCGCGCCGCGAGCGGCGGCGTCGGCTCGGGCCGCAGCCAGGGCTTGTAGTCCCCTGGCGCGTCGAGTTCGTCGGCCCAGGGCAGATAGCTGCGTCGGCCGCGCTGGATGTATTCGGGCGGCGCGGCGCTGCCGCCGGGTTCGTAGCCGAACAGCGCGTCGAGCCGGGCCAGCCATCGCGACGGTACGGTCGGCGCGCCGCCTTCGCGCTCGGCGCGGGTCAGCAGCACGCGCTCGGCGGCCAGCGCCGTGGCGAAGTCGTGCGCGCTCAGTCCGATGCGCCGCTCGGGTTGCGGCAGGCCGAGCGCCGTGCGCATCGGCCGGTTGAGCCACGGGCCGGTGTCGACCGACGGCGGCCAGGTACCTTCGTTCAATCCGCCCAGCACCAGCAGGTCGGCGCGCTGCAGACGGGCCTCGAGCGGGCCCCAGATGGCGAGCCGCGGATGGCGGCCGAATCGCGGCCGCAAGGTCTCGGGCGCCAGCAGGGCCGCGAACAGGGCCGGCCATTCAGGTGCGGCGATTGCGGGATGGCTCTGCCAGGCGCCGCGCAGCCGCACCAGGGCATCGCCCAGCGCTTCGCCGGCCTCTCCCGACCACAGCGTGTCCCGATCGGAGAGAGCCTCGGCGGAGGCGAGGGTGGCGTCGATGAAGCGGTCTACAGTGGTGCTGTCGAGCGCCGTGAGGGGGGCGACCGCCTCGCGCAGGCGTCCGATCAGGTCGAGCACGGCTTGCTTGTCGGCGTCGGCCCCGAACCTCACCTGCTCGACATGCAGGCGCAGCGCGTCGAGCCCGGGCGCGGGCTTGAGGCCCCGCAGGCCCTTGCGGTCGAGCCGCCGGGCGGCATCGAGCAGCGCCGGCCGTTCCAGGCCGAGGCGAGTCAGCGGATGCTTCAGCAACGCCAGGAGATCGACCGGCGCGAACCCGGAATCGATCGCAGCCAGCAGGCAGCGCAGCAAGGTGGCGGGCGGCGTGTCGAACAGCGGTTCACCGGCCGAATCGTCGATCTCGATCTTCCAGCGGCGCAGCTCTGCGGCAACCCGCCGGGCGAGGGCTCGGTCGGGCGTGACCAGCGCGGCGGTACGCCGGGGCGTCTGCAGTGCCTCGCGCAGGGCAAGCGCGATGACCAGGGCCTCCTGATGCGAAGTGGCACAGTCGGCGCGCGTGACATGGTCGAGCGCGGCAGGGCTGGGGCGCGACCAGCTCTCGCTGGTCTCTGCAGGCCGCATCAGCTCGGCGATCAACTGGCGGCGCGCGAGGTCGCCGCCGTGGGCGGCATCGCCGGCCGGCCAATCGGCAACGCTGCCGCGCGCGCAGCCCAAGGCGGCGAGCAACTCGTGCAAGCCGAACTGCGGGTGGCTGGGTTCGAGGCTTTGCCAGCTCGCGTCGTCCATGTCGCGGTCGAGACCGGGCAGGACGACGAAGCCATCGGGCAGGTCGGCAATCACCTTCAGCAGCGCGCGCGTGGCGGGCTGCGAGCCCGTCGAACCGGCGGCGATGATCGGAAAGCCCGGCGGGGTCTTCTGCCAGCGTTCCGCTTGCGCGAGCAGCCCTCGGGTGCGCCGCTCGAGGGCATCGATAAGGCCGCGCTCGGCCAGGATCGCCGGCCAGTTCTTGCCGACCAGCGACAGGAATTCGACCGTCTTTTGCCAGTGGGCGGCAAAGTTTCCATCGACCAGGCTTTCCAGCCGGTCGAATGCCACGTTGTCGATCGCGAGCTCGTCGAGCAGGCTAGCAAGTTCGCGTGCGAGGCCCAGCGCCTGGGCAGGGGATTGCGCCACCAGCTCGCCATCGGCCTTGCGGAATCCCATCACCAGTTGCGTCATCAGCACCTCGCGCTCGGCCGGGTCGATGGCGGGTGGAAGGTCGAGCGCGCTGCCGTCGTCAGCGAGATCGCCGGCCTCGGCATCGTCGACATCGCCCAGTGGCGCCATGCGCGGCAGCAGCGTCGGCTTGCCGTCGGTCGCCCGCAGGAAGGCCTCGCGCAGCGAGCGCACGGAGCGCCGGGTCGGCACCAGGATCAGGAGGTCGGCGAGCGCCAGCGGATCGGCGCCATAGAGGTGCAGCACGCCGCGCGCCAGCTCGTCGGCGAAGCGCCGGTCGATGCCGATATTGTAGACACCGCTCAAGCCAGCACCCGTTCGGCCTCGGCAAGCGCCTGGGGCGTGCCGACATGGAACCACTGCCCGTCATGCACCAGGCCGTAGAGATGGCCGGCGGCCTGTGCCCGGTTCCACAGCCTGAGCAGCGAGAAGGCGCCGTCGGGCGAGTTCCTGAACAGACGCGAGTCGCAGATCGAGACGCTGGCGAAGAGATAGGGCGCAGCGGGCTCGCCGCCCCGATGACGTGCCTTGCGGTTCTCTTCGAGAAAATAGTCGCCCTTGTCCTTCTCTTCGCGGCCGATCGCCTTGTCGATCGGATGCAGCAGCAGCAGCGCATCCATGCGGGCGGGATCCCACAACGCTTCCAGGCGCCTCAGCATCGGCAACGGTCCGTCGGTCCACAGCCCGTCGCCGTTCAGCACGAAGAACGGCTCATTGCCGAGCAGGCCGAGGGCGTTCTTCACGCTGCCGCCGGTTTCCAGCAGCTGTTCCTCGCGCACGATATGGGCGCGGCCCGATCCGACATGCCGGGCAATCTGCTCGCCGAGATGATGCACGTTGATCACCACGTTGCGCACACCGTGGGCCTGCAGGCGGTCCATCGAGCGGTCGAGCATCGAACGGCCGGCGACCGGAATCAGTGGCTTCGGCGTGGTGTCGGTCAGCGGCCGCATGCGGTCGCCGCGCCCCGCCGCGAGGATCATCGCCGAGCGGATCATGGTTGCCCAACTCGTCGCAATGCCGGCGGCAGCAGGCGATCGACCCAGGCGCGCAGCGGCACCAGCGCCTCATGCCTCAGGGCGCGCTCGAACAGCCGCCATACCCGCGGCAGATGCACCAGGTAGTCGGGCTTGCCGTCGCGCCGCCACAGGCGAACGAACAGGCCGATCACGCGGGCATGGCGTTGCGCGGCCATCAACGCGAAGCCGGTGCGGAAGTCGGCGGCGTCCAGGCCTGTATCGGCGATGTAGCGCGCCAGACAGCGCTCGTAGGCGATCGGCGATACATCGCGGCGCGCATCCTCGATCAGCGACACCAGGTCGTACGAGGGGTGGCCGCGCTGGGCGTCCTGGAAGTCGAGCAGGCCGCATGCCCTGACGCCGGGCCTCGCCGGCAGCCACAGCAGATTGTCCTTGTGGTAGTCGCGCAGCAGCAAGGTGTCCCCGCCGGCCGGAAGAGGGGCCAGGCACTGTCGCCACGCCGCACGATAGGCGGCGGTATCCTCGTCCGTCGTCGGGCGGCCACTCGCTTCCGGCAGGTACCATTCAGGCAATAGCATGGCCGCTTCGATCAGATTCTCGCCGAGGTAGGCGCCAAGATCCGGCAGCAGGCCGTGGTCGGGTGCGCGATGCAGGGCCACCAGCACGTCGGTCGCGCGCTCGTAGAGCTCGACCTCATTGCCACCCCTGTCGAGTACGCGGGCGAAGGTGTCATCGCCCAGGTCTTCCAGCAGCAGAAAACCGTTTGCGAGGTCTTCCGCCAGGATCTCCGGGGCGCTGAGATCGAGCGCACTGAGATGCCGGCCGACGCGCACGAAGGGCTCCACGGGCTCGTGCGCCGCAGGCGAGTCCATCACGACGACGGTCGTCCTGCCGCGGTGCAGGCGGAAGTACTTGCGGAACGAGGCGTCGCCCGCGAGCAGGCGTTCGGTCGCGTCGCCCCAGCCGGCCGCGCGCACGAACTCGGCGCGCCGGCGCTGGCGGTCAGACATCGAGGAGGGCGCGTCGGCCATTGCCATCCACTTCCAGCGCGACTTCGAGATGCTCGGGCAGCAGCGCACCCAGCCGCTCCGGCCACTCGAGCAGCGCGATGCCCCCGGCGAGCGCTTCTTCCCAGCCGAGCTCGAAGACCTGCTCGGGCGTCTCGAGCCGATAGAGGTCGAAATGCCAGTAGGTGCCGCGCGGCGTGTCGTAGGTCTCGACCAGGGTGAAGGTCGGGCTGGGCACGATCAGGTCGGGATCGCCGGCGGCGGCGCGGATGATGGCGCGGGCGAGCGTCGTCTTGCCGGCGCCGAGATCGCCCTTGAGCGCCACGACGTCGCCGGGCTTCAGGCGCGCGGCAAGGGCCGCGCCGAGCTGCTCGGTAGCCGCTTCATCGGCCAGGGACATGGAAAAAGCCGGCATCTTTCGATGCCGGCTTTCTAGCATGTGCTGCCCTGTGGGCGGTTATCCCGGGCGATTGCGTGCCTAGTAGCGGTAGAGATCGCCCTTGAAGGGGCCTGCCTCCGGCACGCCGATATACTTGGCCTGGTCCGGGCGGAGCTTGGTCAGCTTGGCGCCGACCTTCTCGAGGTGGAATGCCGCGACCTTTTCGTCGAGGAACTTGGGCAGGGTGTAGACCTTCTTTTCGTACTTGCCCGGGTTGGTCCAGAGCTCGATCTGGGCCAGCGTCTGGTTCGAGAACGAGGCCGACATCACGAAGCTCGGATGGCCGGTGGCGTTGCCGAGATTCACCAGGCGGCCTTCCGACAGCACGATGATGCGCTTGCCGTCGGGGAACTCGACCTCGTCGACCTGCGGCTTGACGTTGTGCCACTTGAAGTTACGCAGGTTGGCGATCTGGATCTCGCTGTCGAAGTGGCCGATGTTGCAGACGATGGCGCGGTGCTTCATCGCCTTCATGTGGTCGAGCGTCAGCACGTCGACGTTGCCGGTGGCGGTCACGAAGATGTCGGCCTTGGGCGCCGCCTCTTCCATGGTGACCACCTCGTAGCCTTCCATCGCCGCCTGCAGCGCGCAGATCGGATCGATCTCCGACACCATCACGCGGCAGCCGGCCTGGCGCAGCGAGGCAGCCGAGCCTTTGCCCACGTCGCCGAAGCCCGCGACCATCGCGACCTTGCCCGACATCATGACGTCGGTGCCGCGGCGGATGCCGTCGACCAGCGACTCACGGCAACCGTAGAGGTTGTCGAACTTCGACTTGGTGACCGAGTCGTTGACGTTGATGGCGGGC
>CAYZQZ010000171.1:0-8136 GCA_964480235.1 uncultured Reyranella sp.
GCGATCTGCGCATCGCCTCGGAGCGCGCCAGCTACATCAGCGGTGTGGTGATGACGCTGGACGCAGGGCAGGCCGCGCGGCACTGAGGGTCGCGCGGCCGCCCCCGCGTAGGCGAACTTCAGAACCGGTAGTTCAGGCCGACGCGCAACAGGCTGCCGATCGACCGCTCGTTGATGCTGGTCGTGGCCGGTGCCGAGAGTGCCGTGTCGGGCGAGCCGATGTAGAGATATTCGAGCTTGCCCGACCACTGGTCGCTGAAGCGGCCTTCGATGCCGCCGCCGAACGCGTAGGTCCAGAAGTTGTTCGAGACGTTGAAGTAGCCGCCATTGGCGGAGTCGTTGCCTTCGAGCGACTGGTGACCCCATACGGCACCGCCGGTCACGTATGGCATGACAGAGCCGACCAGGTAGCCGGCGCGCACGCGCATGGTGCTGAACCAAGGCGTCTTGGACACCGCATTGATGGTCGACGCGCCGGCCCCGCCGTTGATGTTCGAACTCATGGTCGAACCCTGGAAGTCGATCTCCGGGCCGACCAGCAATGGACCCACGATCCAGTTGTAACCGACCTGTGCACCACCGACGAAGCCGCTGCCCGCACCCGACAGGGACCCGCCGGTGCTGTTCAGGCCGATATTTGCCGAGGTCTGATTCCAAAGGCCGCCGGCGTTGAGACCGGCATAAGGTCCCTGCCAGTTCGTTCGCTGATTCGATTGCTGGGCACCGGCCACTGCGGGGATTGCGGTCAGCATCCCTGCGATCAGGGCGAGGCCGATCGTCTTGCGTGCGCTCATGTTCGAACTCCATGAAGTTGTTGAAAGAGCCGCTCGGAGATGGCGACGACTAGGCCGCTGCAATGCGGCAACGAGGCGGCGCGAGCTTGAAGTCCGAAAGGCGGCGCCACGCTGTGTCGACCTTGCATCAGTCAGTCACACGGACCTGCGGCGGAGATGTCGCAGGTTGCGAACCGTACCCGAATGGAATGCGACCAAAACACGTCGGGTGCTCATCCACAGTGCGGCTTGCCCGTGCGGACGATAGTGTGCGCACCGACAATGTCAGTATCGCTCTCGACGGCGCGCACCTTGCTGCGCAACGTGTTCGGCTTCAGCTCATTTCGCCCGGGGCAGGAGGAAATCGTGACGGCCGTTCTCGACGGCGAGAACGTGCTTGCCGTCATGCCGACCGGCTCGGGCAAGTCCCTCTGTTATCAGCTGCCGGCGATTGCGCGGCCCGGCCTTACGGTGGTGATCTCGCCGCTGATTGCCCTTATGCGCGACCAGGTGCGTGCGCTCACCGCTGCCGGTGTTCCGGCGGGTTCTCTCAATTCGGGCAACGAGCCGACGGAAAATGCGCGGGTAATGTCTCTGCTGCGCAAGGGAGAGCTTCGTCTGCTCTATCTCGCGCCCGAGCGCCTGGCGCGGCCCGATACGGTCGAAATGCTGGCCGAGAGCAACGTTTCGCTGATGGCGATCGACGAGGCTCACTGCGTGTCGCAATGGGGCCACGACTTTCGCCCGGAATACCTGACGCTGGGGTCGCTGGCGCGCCAGATCGGCGGGCGCCTGCAGACCATGGCGCTCACCGCCACCGCCGATGCGCCGACTCGCGGTGACATTGTCGACAAGTTGTTTGCCGCCCCGCCGCGTACCTTCGTGCGCAGCTTCGACCGGCCGAACCTGCGTCTTGCCTTCAAGCCCAAGGAGCGCTCGTCGAAGCAGGTCCTTGCCTTCGTGAAGTCCCACGAGGGCGAGAGCGGCGTCGTCTACTGCGCCTCGCGCCGCAAGGTCGAGGAGCTGGCGGAAGCCTTGAAGAAGGAGGGCGTCAACGCGTTGCCCTACCACGCAGGTCTCGACAAGTCAGTGCGTGACACCAACCAGGACCGCTTCCAGCAGGAGGACGGCGTGGTCATGACTGCGACCGTTGCGTTCGGGATGGGCATCGACAAGCCCGACGTGCGCTTCGTTTGCCATGCTGATCTGCCCGCCAATGTCGAAGCCTACTATCAGGAGATCGGCCGCGCCGGTCGCGATGGCCTGCCGGCCGATACGCTGACGCTCTACGGCATGGGCGACATGCAGTTGCGCCGCATGCAGATTGAGCAGGGCGATTCACCGGACGAGCGCAAGCGAATCGAGCGGCAACGCCTCAATGCGTTGTTGGCGCTCGCCGAGGCGCCGCGCTGCCGGCGGCAGACCCTGCTTGCCTATTTCGGCGAAAGCTCCCAGCCGTGCGGCAACTGCGATCTTTGCCAGGAAGGGGTCGAGCGTTTCGACGGCACGATCGAGGCCCAGAAGGCGATGTCGGCTATCCTGCGAACCGGTGAGCGCTTTGGCGTGGAGCACTTGATCGCGCTGCTGCGCGGCGAGCGCACCGAGAACATGCTGAAGTTCAATCACGATGCCCTGCCGACATTCGGAGTCGGGGCTGACCGCGCCGCCGGGGACTGGCGCTCGATCTTCCGTCAGCTTTCTGCCATCGGCCTGATCGCCCAGGACCTGATGGAGCATGGCCGCTGGTGGGTGACGGACGAGGGCCGGAAAGTGTTGCGCGGCGAGGTCCGGATCGAGCTGCGCAAGGAGCCGGCGACGGTGAAGGCGTCGAAGCGCGACCGCAGGGCCGCGCAAGCTGCGGCGGTTGCCAACGACGCCGATGCCGCCCTGCTCGTCGAGCTGAAGGCGTTGCGCGCGAAGCTTGCCCGCCAGCAACAGGTGCCGGCCTATGTCGTGTTCTCCGATCGCACCCTGATCGAGCTGGCGACCCATCGGCCGGCCAATCCGCGTGCCATGCGCGAGATCCACGGCATCGGCGACGCCAAGCTCGAGCGCTACGGCGCGCCGTTCCTCGAAATCATCAAGGCGGTATCCTAGCCAGCCGCCGGTGCGCGCTCGGTCCCCGACTTAAGGATGCGGTAGCGGCCGTCCTGGATCATTGCGGCGGTAACGATACCGGTACGCGCGCTGCCGCCGTCCAGGCCCAAGCGATCGCCCTCGAAGTGGTGCGGGTCGTCCATGCCGCTGATTGCGCGGTGCAGGGGCGGCGGCGTATGGCCGTGGACGACCAACGTACCCTTGAAGCCGCCTTTCCAGTCGAGAAAACCGCGATTGATCCACGCCCAGCGCGCATCGGTGAACTGGGTCCAGGGGCGTGCCAACAGTTGGGCTTCGTCGATGTTGGGATCCAGTCCGCCATGGACGAACAGGGCGTTGCCGATTCTCAGATGGCCTTTCATGCCGTCGAGATGGCTTACGATCTCCGGTGTCAGCGCATCTTCCAGAAGCATGCGATCGATGGCGGCGCCGGGACGGTTGGCGGCGCGCTGCAGTTCGTTCAGGGTGACGGCGCCGCCCATCGAGTCGAGCAGCCACATCGTTTCCGCCTTGTCAGCGTGCTCGCCGCGCCGCGCGGCCAGCAGCAGAATGATCTCGTGATTGCCCATCAGGCGATCGATCCGGTCAACGCCCCGCCGGCGCTCGTCCTCGGCCCACAGGCGCAGCACGCCCATATTGTCGGGGCCGCGATTGATCAGGTCGCCGAGATAAACCAGTCGCTTGAGGCCGTTCGTGCCGGCGGCAAAGCTTGAGATCGCACCGAGCAGATCGCGCAGCTCGTCGGCGCAGCCATGAATATCGCCGACCGCGAACACGGTCTCGCCTTTCAGATCGAAAGGCGCGGGCTTCCAGTCTGAGATTTCGACGGGCATAGTCCTATTCTAGCAGGACCGCCACGGCTCAGCCGCTTGAATTGGCGCGGATGAAGTCGCGCACCCTCGGCATGATCTGCTCGCGCCACTTGCGGCCGTTGAAGATGCCGTAATGGCCGACCCGTGGCTGCTCCCAATGCATGCGCCGCGCACCGGGAATGTTCGGAGTGAGCGCGTGCGCAGCCTTTGTCTGGCCGACCCCCGAGATATCGTCGAGTTCGCCTTCGACCGTCATCAGGGCGGTCTCGATCGCCGACGGATCGATCTTGCGGCCTCGGCTCACCCAGGCGCCTCTTGGCAGCTGGTGTTCCTTGAACACGACCTGGATGGTCTGCAGGTAGAATTCGGCAGTGAGATCCATCACCGCCAGATACTCGTCGTAGAATGTGCGGTGGGCGTCGGCGTTGTCGTCGTCGCCTTTGATCAGGTGCTCGAACTGGCGCATGTGGGCATTCACGTGCCGGTCGAGATTCATCGAGATGAAGCTGGTGAGCTGCAGGAAGCCCGGATAGACGCGGCGCAGCGCGCCCGGATAGCTGATAGGCACCGTCGAGATCACGTTCTGGCGGAACCACATCATCGAGTTGCGCATCGCCAGGTCGTTGGGGACGGTCGGGCTGACCCGCGTGTCGATCGGCCCGCCCATGAGGGTGAGCGAGCGCGGCTGGCGCGGATCCTTCGCTTCGGCCATGAGCGCCGCTGCGGCCAGTGCCGGCACCGACGGCTGGCACACTGCGATGACGTGCACGTCCGGTCCGAGATAGCGGCAGAAGTCGGCGATGTAGTCGACATAGTCGTCGAGATCGAAGTTGCCATCCGAGAGCGGCACCTCGCGCGCGTCGATCCAGTCGGTGACGTGCACGTCGTGTTCGGGCAGCAGCGCCTCGACGGTGCCGCGCAGCAGGGTAGCGAAGTGGCCGCTCATCGGCGCCACGACCAGGACCTTGGGATCGCGCCGCGGTGTGTCGCGATGGAAATGGATGAGATCGCAGAATGGCTTGCGCAGCAGGATCTCTTCGTTGACCGCGACGGTCGCGCCGTCGACCTCGGTGGTCGGCAGGCCGAACTTGGGCTTCCCGTAGTTCTGCGTCAGCCGCGCCACGATCTCCGCGCCGGCGGCGACAGACTTGCCGAACCAGGTGTCGGACCACGGATTGTAGGGGCTCGAGTAAATCTGCTCCAGCGTGTTCGCCCAGAGCCTTACAGGCTGGGCGATTCGCCGGTTCAACTCGTACGCATGATAAAGGTCCATGAGGGCGCGGATTGTACCCTGCGCGGACCCTCTGTCACGTGGATATTGCAGTGCACAAAGTGTGGTAAGTCAGTGACTTATTGCACGCTCCCCGCCAAGGACAGGGGCGCGCCGGCTAGTCGTTCAGGTTTTGCGTCCAGCTCTCATAGTCCTTGGTGTCGACCTGAAAGAAGCCGCGGCGATAGTTGTTGGACTCGCAGATGCCGTGCTTGATCGTGAACGCCTGTGAACTGACGCAGACCTGGATGTCGCCCTTCCACTCCCGCCTGGACTGTTTGTGCTGCGCATAAAGCAGGTAGTAGCGGTATTCGAGCTTGCCGGACCACAGGGCGGCGCACTCACCGGGCGCGAACTTGTACCAGCCCTCGGAGACAATATTCGGAGTCTGGCCGTTCGCAGCGACATTGACAGCCTTGGCGACCTCGAGGTCGTAGCTCGACTTGTTGCAGACCTTGAACCCGCCCTGATTGGGGGCCGGCTCCGGCGTGGTGCGTTGCGTTGCCTGCGCCGATGCCATGGCGGGGGCCAGCGCAACGCACAGCGCGGCCAACGCTGCTGTGATCGTTCCCCGATGAAGGGTCCTGCTTTTGCCCCGGGTCATTCCGTCCCCCCGAACGTTGACGGCGGAAATTCTGCCTCGCTTGGCGAGGCACAAGCAAGGGGGCGGAGCGCCCGGCCCGCTAGAGCATGCGCTTAACAGCAGCCGCAATTGCCTCGGCCTTGGCCTCGTGCGTGAAATGCGTGACGAACCGGCCGTTGCGATCCAGCAGATAGACGATCGAGGAATGGTCCATCAGATAGGGCGAGCCGTCCTTGCCCGGCACCTTCTGGAAATAGACCCTGTAGGCCCTCGCTGCCGCGGCGACCTGCTCGCGCGTACCGGTCAGGCCGATGAAGGTTGGGCCGAAATTGGTGACATAGCCCTTCAGGAGCTTGGGCGTGTCGCGTTCGGGATCGACCGTTATGAAAACCAGGTTCACCTTCTTGAAGGTCTCCGGCCCGAGCTGCTCCATTGCCGTCTCCATCAGCAGCAGCGAGGTCGGACAGACATCAGGGCAGAAGGTGTAGCCGAAATAGATCAGGGTCGGCTTTCCCTTGAGCTGCTCGCTGCTGAACGGCTTGTCGTCCTGGTCGACGAGAGCGAACGGTCCGCCGATCGCGGGCTGGTTGCCGCGCCAGGCGTCCCAGCCGATCCAGCCGGCGGCCACCACCAGGACGGCGACCCACACGCCCAGCAGGGCCTTCATGAACGGCGACATGTCGGCAAGATGGGCCGCAGTGCGCGGCTCGACAAGCGGGACTGCTGGTCGCACAAGAGGAGTTGATGACGCCCGATTCGAGCAAGAATGCCCTCGTCCTGCTCAGTCGCGCCGCGGATTTCGCCGCGCGCCGACACGTCGTGCAGCGCCGCAAAGGCGACGCCCGAGAGCCCTATATCAATCATCTGACCGAAGTGGCCATGCTGCTGGCCGAGGCGACCGATGGCGCCGACCCGGTGCTGGTGATGGGCGGGCTGCTGCATGACACGCTTGAGGATACCGACACGACCTACGAGGATCTGGTCGAGAGTTTCGGCCCCGAGGTTGCAGCCCTCGTGGCCGAAGTCACCGACGACAAATCGCTCGTCAAGGAAGAGCGCAAGCGCCTGCAGATCGAGAAGACCCCGTGCAAGTCCCGCCGCGCCAAGCTGCTCAAGCTCGCGGACAAGACGTCGAACCTGCAGTCGCTGGTATCGAGCCCGCCCAGGGGATGGACAGAAGAACGGCTGCGCGACTATGTCGGTTGGGCGGAAGCCGTGGTGCGTTCGTGTCGCGGCCTCAACGACAAGCTCGAAGCCGCCGTGGACGCCGCGCTCGACGAGGCGAAGCGACGCTTCGGCGCCTGAGGAGGAAATGTACGATGTTCTACGACGCCACCAAGCGCGACCACGGTCTGCCGCAAGATCCCCTGAAGGCGCTGATCGTGCCGCGGCCGATCGGCTGGATCTCGACCGTCGACGGGCAGGGGCGAGTAAACCTCGCGCCCTATAGCTTCTACAACGGCGTGGGCGAGCATCCGCCGATGGTCTACTTCGCCGTCACTGGCACCTATGGCGACACGCCGACCAAGCACAGCCGCATGAATGCCGAGGAGACTGGCGAGTTTGTGGTCAACATGGTGGCCGGCACGCTTTCGGAGAAGATGAACATCACCACCGCGATGGTGGCCTACGGCGTCGACGAGATGAGACTTGCCGGTCTCACGCCGGCCCCCTGCCGGCTGGTGAAGCCGCCGCGGGTCGCCGAATCGCCTGTGGCGCTGGAGTGCAGGTACTGGAAGACGGTCGAGCTGCCGGTCGAGCCGGGCCACGAGGCCCAGCGCAGTGCTGTCGTTTTCGGCCAGGTGGTCGGCGTTCATATCGACGATGCCATCCTGAAGGACGGCCGGGTGGACATCCTGGCCTTCAAGCCGGTCGCCCGGCTGGGCTACAGCGAATACACCACCACCGACAACGTCTGGCGCATGCGGCGGCCGGACGACCCGCGGTACCAGTAGGCCGTTCGGCGGCTCTCGGGCGGCCGGCCTGCCGCTCCCCCAACCTGAACCGCAAATGGGTCCTCACGCGACCCTGATGCGGCGCTGGCGCACTGGCAAAATCGCCACAATTGCCGTATTTAAGAGGGGTGCGGTTGCCCCGAACAACCCCCTCGAAATAACGGGGCCCGCTGCCCATGGAGGTAGATTTGAAGAGACGCACTTTCGTCTCCGGCACGGCTGTTTTGGCTGCTGCCAGCGTGGTCCCGAGCGTTGTTTCGCCGGCTTTTGCCGCAACCATCAAGCCCTATAGCTGGGACCTCAATCCGCCGACCGACACCCGCGAAAACTTCATCGCCTGGGGCAAGGGACGCGGCGAGGATCCGAACTTCCTCGGCCAGCGCTGGGACCGTTATCAGGCCATGGTGCGCAACAAGGATCTCTGGGGGGCGGCGACGATCCGCGCCTTTCTGCTGACCCCGCGCGAGGAATTCGCCTCGATCAGCCCCAACATTCACAAGCGCGCCTACGAGCACGCATTCCTCGACATCGGCTACGGCGTCACCATGTCGGGCCCACACATCCAGGGCCGCATGACCAACGTCATCGACGTCAAGCGCGGCGAGAAGGTGCTCGAGATCGGCACCGGTTCGGGCGTGCAGTCGGCC